>NZ_JAYVFH010000080.1:0-5092 GCF_043773265.1 Flavobacterium sp.
AAAAAAAGTTACGAATAAAAAGAGGTAATTATTCTTTGTGATTAAAAAATTAATTAGTTGTTTCCTATGACATTATTATAGCATAAAAACTATAAATAAATTTGTCATTTTTCCCTTAGCAGCATTACCTGCTCAGGTTCATTGGGTATAATCTCAGCTTTTATTTTTTACAAATAATTGCACCCCTTTTTGAGACGAGGCAAAGATAGGAAAAGTATTAAGATTGTTGTATTAAGATTTTAGATTTTTATTTATCTTAATACTACAACTCAGGTTTTTTTCTATTTTGTTTAATTTCAGATGTTGTAGCTTTTTCTTTTAATCGTTTTTCAATTACAGATTTTGGAATTTTTGTGGCTTTTCTAGGTTTTGGAATTAGTAAAGATTTTTCTATAATTTCTAGAAAACGTTTGGTAACGATAGATTTATTTTTAAGTTGGCTTCTGTCTTCATCACAGTTTAAAATTAGAATTCCTTCTAATGTTAATTTTGATTTTAGCTTTTTTTGTGAGCGTTCTTTTTCTTCGTCAGAAAGTGAAAATGAATTTAATAAATCAAAAGTCAATACTACTTTAGACGAAACTTTATTCACGTTTTGTCCACCAGCACCAGAACTTCTTACTGCTTTGTAGTTTAACTCGGTTATGATTTTTTCTTTATCCATAATTTGCCACAAAGGCGCAAAGGCACTATGTTTTATTTGTAATTATTTCTTAATTTAGAGTATTATTTTTAATCTGGTGATTGATGTGCTGGTTTTAACAAATCGTTTACCGTTTTTACAGGATTGAATGTTATTAGTGGAACTTCTACAAAGATTGTTAGCCACTTTGCCATTGCGCCATTCCATAATCCTGGTAATTCATATGCTTTTAATGGGTTTCCGTTTTTGTTTTTGTAAACAATAAAACCTGTGTTTTTATCAACAAACTGAAGCAAATCAAATTTTTGATTTTTATGATTTTTTATTCCACAAACTAAATCTACTGGATTAAAATGGGTTGCGCTTTCTAGTATTTTTTCTTGATCTGTTTCTACCTGAGAAGCTTCTATAATTTGCAAAAAAACGTTTCCTTTATTGTCTCTTACCCAAAAAGGTCCGCCACCAGGTTCACCTTCGTTTTTCACCATTCCGCAAACTCTAATTGGTCTGTTTAAAACATTTTGCAAATATTCTACTTTGCTTTCTTTAGTATATTTAGAAAAATCTTCAATAACCGAAATGCTCAATTTAGAAGCTAAAAATGTTACAATTTCATCAAGTTTATCATTTGAAATTGAATCTTCTTCTAATAATTTTAAATAACCAAAAATGGTTTGTTGTACTTGAATTAAAATTCCTGCCAGTGTTTTTTTATATAATGCTACAACTTCAATATGGTTTTGAATTACATTATCAATGTTTTTTATAAAAACAATATCGGCATTTAGATTATTAAGATTTTCAATTAGAGCACCGTGTCCGCCGGGACGAAAAACTAATGTATTATTTTCATCTCTAAATGGATTTCCGTCTAAATCAACAGCTACTACATCTGTCGATTTGTCTTGATAGGAATATTTTATTCTGATTTCAATATTATTTTCTCTCTCAATTTTTATTTTAACTTTATTTATTATTTCTTCGAAATTTTCTTGATGTTCTTGAGAAACTGTAAAATGTAAATTTGCTTTTTTATTAGATGTGGCATAAAAAACACATTCGTTTAAATGTTCTTCAATTGCAGTTGCAGTATGAGTTTCATACTTATGAAATGGCAAAACTGCTTTTGGTTTATTTGCAAAATTATAGTGGTTTTGTGAAAGCATGGTTTTAATAAACCCAAAATCTTTTGTATCAATTCCCCAAGAATTATAATCAGAAAATGTTGATCTTGTTGTTTCTAAAACATCTTTATAAAAAGGAAATTTTTCTTTGGCAACAAGAAAAACCGGTAAGTTTTTATCTTTTTTTCTATTGATGTATGCGTTTATTGACTCTTCTCCGAGTTTAAAATCATTTAAAAATTCAGATAAAAATTTAAACATTCTACTTGCTGCACCAGATGCTGGAACAAATTTTTTGAGTTTTAAATTTATACTTTTCTCATCAAAATAATTGGAGTAATACTTTGCTTCATCTAGAGAAATTGGCATTATTCCATCATTAATTATTGCTGGTCTTTCTAGATTTATTTTTGGAATTCCGTTTCTTAGAATTTGGAATTGACTTTCTAATGTTTCTAGATTTATATTTCGATTATAAATTGCTACAAAATCGAAAGAATTTAATCCTAATTCTTTGGCCTTGATTAAATCTTGAACAATTTTTGTGGCTTTTTCAAATCTTTCATTAATACTTCCCGAAAGTTTTATGTAGGGTTTTTTATTTTCAATTAAAGCGTTTTCAAATAGTGCGAATGTGTTTTCTCTTTCTTCTGGTTTATCTCGCAAATCGTCTTTTTTCCAAGGAACATCGACGTCTGTTAGAAAAAATAAATCATATTTATGTTTTCTTGCTGCTTTATCAATAGTTGCATCGCATTTTCCGTAGTAGATTTCAGAAAACACTTTGGTTACCATTAAATTAGTATCGCAAAAAAGATATTTATTTGCAGAAGCAAGTGTTTCGTTTTCTAATTTTGTTTGACCAATAGCTATTGGAAGTAAATCTTCATAACGACAAATTTTCTTTTCATTATTCCATAATTCTTGTAAATAATTGCGTGCAAATTCTGGAATCCAAGTGGAATTGAATTCTTCTGCAAGCTGCTGTGCCAAAGTGGTTTTTCCAGTAGATTCTGGACCATACAAAGCAATCTTGATTATTTCTGATTGTAACTGTTTAAGATTTTCTTCCATTCTAAATAGCCAAAAATGGCAATTATTGTAAATAATACATATTGAATACTAGTAAAAGTATATCCTTTTGCGAAATATAAAGGAATTGAAATAACATTTCCTATAATCCAAAGTATCCAATTTTCAATTTTCCGTTTTGCCATTAGCCACATTGCTACAAAGAATACTCCTGTAATAAATGTATCAACATATGACATCCAAGTTGTAAATTTATCAAAAATAAGATAGATAACAATAACAAATAGTACAGTTGAGAAAAAAATTAAAACAGATTGCTTTTTTTCTTTATTTGAAATTACTGCTATTGGATATACAATTTCATTACCTTTTTTTCTTGTCCAAAGAAACCATCCATATATACTCATTATAAAATAATATCCATTAATCATCATGTCGCCTAATAATGACCATTTCCAAAGTAAAAAAACATAAATAGATGTGTTAATTAATCCTGTTGGAAATACCAAAATGTTGTCTTTCTTTGCAAACCAAACACTCAATAATCCAAAAACTACTGCTGTAATTTCTAAAACAATTTCATAAGTTGGATAGTTATTATATTGAGAAAAAAGGTATTCTAGCATTTATATTTTTTATTAGCACTTCGACAAGCTCAGTTTGACAATCGATTAAGAATTAAAAAAATTAGTGTCTTTTTCAAATGCAGTTCCAATTACAACTAAATCGGCACCTGATTTGAAGCAATTTTGAATTTCTTGTAGAGAACGAATTCCGCCACCAACTATTAATGGAATAGTTATATTTTGCGAAACCAAAGCAATCATTTGTTGAGGTACTGGCAATTTTGCACCACTTCCGGCTTCGAGATAAATTAATTTATTTCCTATGAATTCGCCTGCTTGTGCGGTTTGTAATGCGTAATTGTGGTTGTTTCTGTCTAATGGTTTAGTTTTACTTACTCTTTCAACAGAAGTTTCATTACCGCTTTCTATGAGGATATATCCTGTTGAAATAATTTCAAGATTAGTTTTTTTTAAAATTGGAACTGCATTCACTTGATGCTCAATTAAATAATCGGGGTTTCTACCTGATAGTAATGTTAGAAATAAAATTCCGTCAGCTTTGTTTGAAATTTGTGATGGATTTCCTGGAAATAATAGAAATGGTAAGTTAATTTTTGCTTTTAAATCTGTAATTAATTCATCTAAATGTGTTCCATCAAAAGAACTTCCTCCAACAAAAATATGTGTTGCTGGCGATTGGTTTATTTTTTGAATTAAATCTAAAAGGTTTTCTACTGCCAACTTATCTGGATCGAGAAGAATGGCTAAGAGTTTTTCACCTTTGGCTTTTGAATTTAGTATTTGATGATAAATGTTTTTCATAATTATTTAAACCTCAAAGGTTTTCAAAATCTTTGAGGTTTGCTTATAAGTTATTCTTCAAAGCAGCAAACAAAGATATAATCTTCTTCTGAATCAAATTGGATTTTGAAATTTTCTTCTTTGTTATTGAACTTTAATATTGCAGTTACTTTTTTATCTTCAAAAGAAAAATCGTCTTCAAAAATATGATTTGGAAAACTGATTCCTTTTTCGTTTTTGATTTTGAAAATACTTTCTTTGATTCCCCAAACAACAGTTGCTTTCTTGATTTTTTCTTCTTTGGATAAATTTTCTAAATGGGAAACATCCATAAATCGTGGTGCAATTAGCACTGTTTTTTCTTTTAATTGTTCTAAATCTAATCCTACTTTTTGATCACTAATTGCAATTGCCGAAAAATCATTGGAATGTGAAATTGACACTTCGACATGCTTAGTGTGACAGTTTTGTGGTTTAATATGTGGTTTTCCAAATTCATCATAATACAAATCAAAATCAGAATAATCATTGTGTTGCAACAACATTCTAACAGCCAAAAACCCTTTTTGATGACTTTGTGATTTCATTGTTTCTAATCGAGCTAAAGAGGAATCTTTTAGCTTAACTTGACTGAAAAGCACATCAAAATCTTCTGTAATCTTCCAAAGATACAGCTTAGTATTATTTGACAAATAGATGACTTTATGTAATGGCATTTAGTATTTTACTGTTTTTCAAAAGATTAAACAATTAAACATTTCACAAATTTTAAAAAAAATTATTAAATTAGAAACCTATGTTGTAATTTTGCACCAAATTATAAAAAACAAATATACATAATAGATGAGTACACAAACATTACCTTATGTAGCTTTTAAAGTGAAAGATATTTCGCTTGCAGCTTGGGGAAGAAAAGAAATTGAATT
>NZ_JAYVFH010000081.1:0-8320 GCF_043773265.1 Flavobacterium sp.
TCTTATCACTGGTCCAAACGGAACGGGGAAAGAACTTGTGGCACACCAATTACACGAAAAAAGTGAACGAGCAAATCATCCATTAATCGAAGTGAACTGCGCCGCTATTCCATCAGAATTGATAGAGAGCGAATTGTTCGGACATGTGAAAGGTGCTTTTACATCGGCCATAAAAGACCGAGCAGGAAAATTTGAGTCTGCCGATGGTGGGACAATTTTTCTAGACGAAATTGGCGATATGAGTTTGGCTGCACAAGCTAAAGTATTAAGAGCTTTGCAAGAAAGTTTAATACAACGTGTTGGCGCAGATAAAGATATAAAAGTAAATGTTCGTGTTGTTGCTGCAACCAATAAAGACTTAAAAACAGAAATTGCCGAAGGTCGTTTTCGTGAAGATTTATACCATCGTTTGGCAGTAATATTAATAAAAGTTCCTGCATTGAATGATCGCCGAGATGACATACCTTTGCTCATCGAACATTTTACAGTAAAAATAGCCGAAGAACAAGGAAATGCACAAAAATCATTTTCATCAGAAGCTATTAAATTATTGCAAGAATACGATTGGACAGGAAATATTCGTGAACTAAGAAACGTTGTAGAACGACTAATAATTCTTGGAGGAAACGAAATTTCTGAAACCGATGTTAAGCTGTTTGCGAGTAAATAAAAATAAGTTGCGAGTTTAAGGTTACGAGTTTAAAGTTTTAAAATTAATTCTATTAAGAAACCCAAAACCCAAAACCCAAAACTCGAAACCCAAAACTCGAAACCCAAAACTCGAAACCCAAAACTCGAAACCCAAAACTCGAAACCCAAAACTCGAAACCCGAAACTAATATATGATTTTAAAAAAAATAAACCCAAACCTTCAACAAGCACTAATCGAGCACAATTTACTTGAAGCAAACGAAATGCAACAAGACACTTTTTCAACAATAAAAAGTGGTGCCGATGCTGTAATTCAATCACCAAAAGGAAGTGGAAAATCTACGACTATAGTTATAAATGTAATTCAGAGAGTCGAAAAAACTATGGGCGAAAGTACACGCGCTTTAATTATTGTTGAAAACAAAGAAAAAGTGCTAGAAATGGAAGAACTTTTTTTAAAGTTTGGAACCTACACCGATTTAAGCATTCTTGGAGTTCACGATAAAGGCGATATAGATTATGACAAAAATATAATTTCTTTAGGATTAGATATTCTTATTGGTACACCAAATAGAGTTAATGCATTATTTGCCTCGGCAGGATTTAATATGAACACCATAAAAATGTTTGTCGTTGATGATGCAGATGTACTTTTTAGAAATCGAATGGACGCAATAATAATGCGACTTTCTGCAAGTGTAGAAAAAACACAACGAATTTTCTTTTGCACAGAAATTACAGAAAGAGTAGAAACATTGGCAGAAAAAATAATGATAGAACCAGTTTTTTTTGAAATGGAAGAGTAGTGTTCAGTATTCAGTTTTTAGTGTTCAGTGAGATAAATATATTTTTATAATTTTATTAAATAAAATAAAAAAAGCAACAAAAAAAAGCAATTTAAAAATGGGATTAATTAAAATATTTTCTGGAACCGAAATTCTTGCATTATCATTGCAAGAAAAAATAGAATCAACAGGAATTAATACAGTTATAAGAAATAATAATCAAGCTAATGTTTTGCCTAGTATTCAAAATGTAAAAGCTGTAGAACTTTTTATTCAAGAAACCGATTTTCCAAAAGCAAATCCTATTATTGAAGAATTTCGATTGAGTATATAAATTTGTATATTTGACATTAAATAATTAAAATTATGAATATTGCTGCAAAAAAAAATCGAATTACTTGATTGGTTACTTCATATAAATGATGAAAACAAATTAAAAAAAATTATTGCTTTAAAATCTGTTTTAGATAAAGATGTTGTTGCACATACAATTAGTGGTTATCCTGTTGATAAAGAAGAATATATTAATATGATAAAAGATGCAGATAAGAGAATTTCTTCTGGTAAATTTACAACAATTGAAGATTTAGAAAAAAGAAATTGAGAGTTGGTAAAATGACAGAACCAATTAAAATTCTTTGAGATAATCAAGCTAAATCTGATTTGAAATTAATTTTCGAATATATTAAATTAAAGTTATTTTTAAATTCTAGATATATAAAATTTTTAAAAAAAAATAAAACATTAAAAACTATAAGATATGTACCAAAAAAAATCAAGTTTTGTAAAATTATTTGCATTTGTATTAATCATTTTTCAATTTTATTCTTGTGTAAATGAACCTGTAGATTTAAGTCCAGCTATAGTAGATGGAGGTAATTTTGGGAATTCTGTTCTCGGTGAAAAGAAAATAATTCCTTTTACTGTTGAGAATATGCAAAACGCATATTTAAGTTTACTTAATAATCCCACTGCATCTAAATATCCAAGTTCAGGTGAATTATTTAAAGAAGGAGGATATCAAATTCATACTACACATTATTATGTTAAATTTCACCCACAAGATAGTCTCCAATATGAAAGAATTATAAATGATTCTATTTTAGAAGTTTCTGATGAGCCGTTTGAATATACAATTGATAGTGAAGGTGATAAATATCAAGATCCATCATTGGCAGGAACTCAATTTACATATTATTATTCAGTTATGCCTGTAGATCATCAATTTCCTCAAGATGTAAATTTTGAAATAATCGCAAATTTGCATTTTACACCAGAGGATGAAATTGGTAGTAATCCTTCAGAAATTCAAAAGGAAGAAATTGATTTTTATTATGATTTAAATCTTGAAACATTAAAATTAACTGATAATCTTGACACTGAGGATAAAGAAGAATTATTTTATTTATTTTCAATGCCAAATGGCTCACAGCAACAAATGACATATCAAGAAGCAATTAATCAAGGTCATTTTTTTAAAGATATGGTAATTGATTATAGTGAAATTGATGATGAAACTGAAAGAAGAAGAAGTTGGAATCCAAGCGGAATAATTACTGTTCATGAAGATGCGATTTTTCAGAATATAGGAGTAAACGGAGCAAGAGTTAGAGTAAGAAAATGGGGTTTTTTAGTTATAAGAAGAGCTACAACAAATAGTCAAGGTTTTTTTGTTACTTCAAGTACAAGAACAAAAAGAGTAAAATATTCTGTATTTTTTAAACATAATCCTTTGTTTGTAGTTAAAGCTGGTACAGTATTTTGGAATGCAAGAGATATTGGACATAGAACACATAAAAGAGAAGCTTGGAGAAGACATTATCAAAGTGGTATAAAGCAGTTTTATTCATTAATTCATAATGCAGCTTATGATTATTATACACGAATTTCACCTAACTATAATATTCATCATCCAGGATATTATAAAAAAATTGTCGGAAAAGATTGGTATAATACAACTTCACATCATTTAAATAATTTAACTGCAGCATTTGCTTTGTATGACATAAGAATTACTCGTGGTTCAGGTGGTGTTTACCGTGGTAGTGATGGTATTTATGCAACTACAGTTCATGAATTAACTCATGCAAGTCATAAAAGTATGGATAGCGGAATGTTTTCAGTTTTTGAAAGCGGCAGTAATAATAGATTAATTATTATGGAAAGTTGGGCGGAAGGAGTTGAAACTATTGTGACTAATGATAGATACAATATATTGACAAGCAATAATTATCAGTCATCAAGTTTAATTGATAATTCTGGTAGATGGAATTCTTTTAGACAAAGATGAAGAGCAAATCAAATGAATGAGTATACTCCATTCGTTGAAGATTTAATAGACCAATTAAATCAAAATACGAATAATTCATTTTGGCCATTAGATAGAGTTAATAGTTATAATCTTAATCAAATTCAGAGTTCGATAAATAATTGTCGGGACTTAGATTGTGTAGAAAATAATTTAAGAAATAATTATGTCAATCCTACTGAAAATAATTTAACAGAATTATTTAATTATGTAAGAGAGGTTAGAAATAATTCATCAAATTGGGATTAATTATGAAAACAAAAACTTTTATGATAATAGTAATCTTTTTTTTTATTTCATGTACGGATAGAAATGAAAAAGAGTATAGAAATTATTCTGTTGAAATTAATAATTCAACTTCTGTAGGTTTAACGATTGAAGGATATAATTCGGAAAATAATTTAATAATAAATAATAGTATCGAATCAAATAGTATTGGTGCAGAATGTAATTATCAAGCAGAAATTTTTAGTGGTTACATTTGCGGTGCAGATTCAATTGTTATAAAATTTTCAAATGGTAAAGGATATATATGCGATTTAAGGGAATCAGGTAATATTTTATGTCTGCCAAGTAAATTTATTTTTTCTGAACAGGGTTTTATTAATTTAAATAATAATAATTATCAATTTGTAATAACCGAGGATGATTACAATAATGCTTATGTTTTACCTTAAGGTTAATTATTAATTAAAATTTAGAAAGCAGTTTTATCATCAATTTTTTATGAAAGCAATTCGATTTATTTTTTTATCGCTAACTACTTTCTTTGCAATTTTATATTTATTGTACCTAAGTTATATTTACATCAACCAAGCCAAAATGGTTTTTGTAGCAAATAAACTTAACAAAGATTACACATTTCAATTCAATCAAGAGTTTAAAGAAATAAACATTCCATCCTTTGATGATGAAATTCAAAATGGAATTTTGTTTCAAACAAAAAACCCAAAAGGATTAATTTTTTACCTTCATGGAAACAAAGGTTCGGTAGATTCTTGGGGAAATAATGCTAAAACTTACACCGATTTAGGTTATGATATTTTCTTTCTTGATTATCGTGGTTTCGGAAAAAGCGAAGGTGAAATTGAAAATCAAGAACAAGTTTTTAATGATATTTCTATAGTTTATGACAAAGTAATAGCTAGTTACAAAGAGAAAAAAAATGTAATAATTGGTTATTCAATAGGAACTGGATTGGCAACTTATTTATCATCAATTAAAAATCCAAATAAATTAATTCTTCAAGCGCCATATTATAATTTTCTAGAATATTCTACTTTAAGAGCGCCATATTTTCCAAATTTTTTAAAAAAATTTCAATTCGAAACCAATAAATATATTACAAAAGTAAAATCTCAAATTTATATTTTTCACGGAAATCAAGACCAATTAATTGCAATAGATAATTCAATTAGATTACAAAAAATATTAAAACCAAATGATGAACTCTTCATTCTAGAAAATCAAAACCATATTGGAATAAATGAAAATCTTGACTTTCAAGAAAAACTATTTGAGATATTAAAATAATTATAGTATGAAAAGAATAGTTGTAATTTTTTTATTTTTTTTATGTATTTCATGTCAAAAAGTAAAATACACCACAGAGGATTTGTTTCTTGAAGAATTAAAAGAATCTTCAGCTTTTTATGAAGATGAAATAAAATCAATTGAAGCATCTATTAAAGTTAGATACGAAGAGTACGGCTATAATTCTGAAAAATTTGATACATTAAATAGGATTAATGATAAAATTGATAAATTATTTAAAGATTTAAAAACTAAAACTCTAAAAAATAAAATTCAATATCAATTAAATGTAATTCAAGAAATAAATAATTTAAACTCTGAATATAAAATGGAAGTTATTGATACAATTAAATTGAAAAATCTAAATGAGGAAATGTTATTTTATTATTTAAAGACAAAATTTTATAAAAAGCAATATCATAATTATTACAATCATTTAAAAGGTTTGCCAATTTATTGTGGCTTTAAACAAATTTCTAAAAAACAAGCTGAATTAATTAAAATTATTGAAGATTCTAACATTAAATAATCCTTCAAAAAATCTATCTTTGCATCTTCAAAAAAATTAGTAGAAGATGGCTTTCATCTTCTAACTTCCAACTTTATAAAAAATGATTACAGTAAACGATATTTCCGTAAATTTTGGCGGAACAACTTTATTTAGCGATGTTTCTTTTGCTATAAATGAAAATGATAAAATTGCCTTGATGGGTAAAAATGGTGCAGGAAAATCTACACTTTTAAAAATAATTGCAGGAGAATCTAAACCTTCTTCTGGAAATATTTCTGCTCCTAAAGATGCTATTATTGCCTATTTGCCTCAACATTTATTAACTACTGATGGCGCAACAGTAATGGAAGAAACTTCAAAAGCATTTGGTGAAATCTTTAAAATGAAAGCCGAAATAGATGAAATAAACGAGCAATTAACCATTCGTACTGATTATGAAAGTGACCAATACATGAAATTAATTGAACGAGTTTCAGATTTAAGTGAGAAATTTTATGCCATAGAAGAAATAAATTATGAAGCCGAAATCGAAAAAATTCTTGTTGGTTTAGGTTTCGAAAGAGAAGATTTTACACGTCAAACATCGGAGTTTTCTGGTGGTTGGAGAATGAGAATTGAACTTGCTAAAATTCTTTTACAAAAGCCAGATTTAATTTTGCTAGATGAACCAACCAACCACATGGATATAGAAAGTATTCAATGGTTGGAAGATTTTTTAATAAATTCTGCCAAAGCTGTAGTTGTAATTTCTCACGATAGAGCATTTGTTGATAACATTACCAACCGTACTATTGAGGTTACAATGGGAAGAATTTATGATTATAAAGCCAAATATTCTCATTATTTAGAACTTAGAAAAGACCGAAGAATTCACCAACAAAAAGCTTACGACGAGCAACAACGAATGATTGCAGACAATCAGGAATTTATTGATCGTTTTAAAGGAACTTTTTCTAAAACTTTATCAGTGCAATCTAGAGTTAAAATGCTAGAAAAAATTGTTCCAGTTCAAATTGACGAAATTGATACTTCAGCTTTAAAATTGAAGTTTCCACCAGCAATTCGTTCTGGTCAATATCCAGTTATTGTTAAAGATTTACATAAATCGTATGGCGATCATTTAATTTTTAAAGATGCAAATATTGTAATTGAACGTGGCGATAAAGTAGCTTTTGTAGGTAAAAATGGCGAAGGAAAATCTACAATGATAAAAGCCATAATGAAAGAAATTAACATTAATGGCGGAAGTGTAGAAATTGGTCACAATGCACAAATTGGATATTTTGCTCAAAATCAAGCATCATTATTAGACGAAAACGGAACCATATTTTCAACAATTGATGATATTGCTGTTGGTGATGTTCGTACAAAAATTAAAGATATTCTTGGAGCATTTATGTTTCATGGCGATGATGTGACTAAAAAAGTAAAAGTACTTTCTGGTGGCGAAAAAACGCGACTTGCAATGATAAAATTATTACTTGAACCAGTAAATTTATTGATTCTAGATGAACCATCCAACCATTTAGACATGAAAACCAAAGACATAATAAAAGATGCTCTACGCGATTTTGACGGAACTTTAATTCTAGTTTCTCACGATAGAGATTTTCTAGACGGTTTGGCAACCAAAGTTTTCGAATTTGGTAACAAGCGTGTAAAAGAACATTTTGAAGACATCAAAGGATTTCTTGCTCATAAAAAAATGGAAAATTTGAGAGAAATAGAAAAATAAACTTTCTTTATGGAACTAGTTTTTATTTTTATTAATCATTTCTCTTAAAAATTGGATTTCGTCTTTTAAAGATTGAATAAATTTTTCATTTGTTTCATGATATAAATTTTGGACTTGTTGATGACCAATAAATGTTGCTCCATCATGGTTATTTTGATTATAAACTGTATTTGAGCTAATTTCTAAAATTTCATTTATAGGAGTTTCAAGAATTTCAGCAATTTTAAAAAGTCTATCTACAGATAAAACTGTTTCGTTTTTTTCAATTTTGGAATAAGCTGGTTGACTCATATTAAGTTTGTGAGCCATATATTCATGAGAAAATCCTCTGTTTTTACGAATTTCCTTGATTTTTTCAGAAATTGCTTCCATAACTTTTGATTATAAATTAGATTGTAAAAGTAATGATTATTTTTAAAAAGTTATAGTTTAGTTAAAAAATTAAAGTAACATTTGTTATAACAAAAACTTCTCGAGAATTAATTTTGTTTAAATTTTTTTAATTAATCTTTGCTTCTTAAATGTAGAAGCATTAAAAACCTTTAAATTTATGAAAAAATTATTTTTATTTTTAGCAGTATTTATGATTTCTGCAAGTTCGTTTGCGCTTGTACCAAGGTATGAAGTTAACTTTACATCTTCTTGTGGTAGAGCTGCTACTTTATCAACAAATGCACCATTTGGTTCAGCATCATTAACAGCAGAACTTACATCTTTAAATAGTTATTTGTGTCCTGGTGCTGGAGCGATTACTATTACATATAATCCTTAACAATAAATAATATTTTAGGTCTTGT
>NZ_JAYVFH010000082.1:0-8098 GCF_043773265.1 Flavobacterium sp.
GTCTGAACTATATGAATTTAAAAAAGAATATAAAAAGTCATTAAATTATAAAGAAAAATATCGCCAACTAAATGATAGTTTATTTAGTGTTGAAAAAAACAAAACGCTTAACGAAATTCAAACAAAATATGAAGTAAGTAATAAAAACTTAAAGATTGATTTACTTACTAAAGACAAGAAAATTCAAAAAAATACGATTCAATTCTTGTCTATAACAGGAATTTTATTACTTTTAGGCGCAAGTAGTATATACTTTTTTTATAGATATCGTTTAAAATTGCAACTGCTTATAAGCATTAAAGAGGAAAAAATTCATAAACAAGAAGTGGTTCGATTGACACAAGAAAGAGAATTAAATAAAATAAATGGAATATTAGATGGACAAGAAATAGAACGCAATCGATTAGCACAAGAGATTCATGATGGAATAGGAGCATCATTAGCTGGAATTAAATTAGAATTATCCCAATTAAATACAAGACTTAAAAATAAAAACTTAGATATTATTGAAAATAAAATGAGTGTTGCTTTTAGTGAATTACGATCTATTTCACACAATTTAAGTTTAAATTTTTTAGAAGAAAAAAAATTCGATTCCTTACTTGAAGATTTAATAACCAATTGTAAAGACAGGAAAGAGTTTGATATAGAGTTATATGTATATCCAATTGAAGAATTAAATGCAATTTCCTACACTATAAAATTGCATATTTATAGAATTCTACAAGAATTACTTTCTAATATATCAAAACACGCCAAAGCAAGACATGTTTCACTTAGCATAACAAAATATGATTATGCATTAAATATTATTTTAGAAGATGATGGAATTGGTTATACTAAAAAACATGAAAAAGGAATAGGATTAAAGAATGTAAGAGAAAGAGTAATTTTACTTGGTGGCTCTATAAAAATAGAAAACAATAATGGCACTACTTTAATAATAGATATACCAATTAATGAGTAACGAAGATAAAATTTCTATTGCATTAGTAGATGATCACCAAATTTATTTAGATGGATTGTCATCTATGCTAATTGCTCAAGCAAATTTCAAAATAGTATTTGTTGAAACTAGCCCAATAATTGCTTTAGAAAAACTTAAAAATAAAATTCCTGACATTATTATTACAGATATGTCAATGCCCGAGATGAGTGGAGTAGAGTTTGTTAAAATAATAAAAAAACAATATCCACAAATAAAAATATTAGTTTTAAGCATGCATCAATATAAAGAAAAATTTGAAGATATTGATGGTTATTTAGTTAAAGAGACTAATAAAAAAATACTTATTGAAGCTATAAATGAAATGGTATTGATCAATAAAAAATATAATATTCCAAATATAAAAAACACTGCAAATTTTAATTTTAATAAAAATATTTTAAGTCCTAGAGAAAAAGAAATCATACGACTAATTTCAGAGCAATATACAGCCGAACAGATTGCCATACAATTATCTATTTCAAAAACAACTATTGCTACTCATAAAAAAAATATTTTTGTAAAACTAAAAGTAAATAGTATTGCAGGTTTAATAAAGGAAGCGATTTACTTAGGTGTGATAAAATAATATTAAAGTCCTTGCAATATATCCAAAATAAATACTACTTTTGCACTCTTAACGAGAGGAGGTGTCTATATTATGTTAATTATACCAATTAAAGACGGAGAAAATATTGATAGAGCATTAAAACGCTACAAAAGAAAATTTGATAAAACAGGAACTGTTCGTCAACTAAGAGCTCGTACTGCTTTTATTAAACCTTCTGTAACTAATAGAATGAAAATTCAAAAAGCTGCTTACATTCAAAACATGAAAGACGGTTTAGAAAGTTAATAATTAATTTTCTTAAATATACTAATCGTTAGTAATTAAAGTTTCATAACTTTGTTACTAACGATTTTTTATTATTCACAATTTTATTTTTTTTTATGAATAACATTAAAGCTTTTCAAGATTATCTTCAATTAGAAAAAAACTACTCTATTCATACAGTTAATGCTTATGTTAATGATTTATTTTTTTTTCAGGAATTTCTAAAAAGTAATTTCGATCAAGAAAATTTAGAATTAGTAAATTATAGTTTAATTAGAAGTTGGATAGTTTCGATGGTGGATAATTCAATTTCAAATAGTTCAGTAAACCGTAAAATATCATCTTTAAAATCGTTTTATAAGTTTTTGTTAAAAATAAAACAAATAGAAACAAGTCCATTATTAAAACATAAATCACTAAAAACGCCTAAAATCTTACAAATCCCTTTTTCAGAAAAAGAGCTAGACAAAGTATTAAATAGTATTAAATATTCTGATAGTTTTGATGGAGTTAGGGATAAACTAATTATAGATTTATTTTACACTACAGGAATTAGACGAGCTGAGTTGATTAACTTAAAGATGCAAAACATAAATCTTGCAACTAACACATTAAAAGTTTTAGGTAAAAGAAATAAAGAAAGAATATTACCAATTTTGCCAATTGTTACTCAACAAGCAAATCTTTATTTGTCAGAAAGGGCTCGATTAGAGCGAATTAATGATGATGATTTTTTTTTTTTAATGTTAAAAGGAGTTAAATTGAACGATTCGTTTGTTTATCGAATAATAAATTATTACTTTAGTAATGTTTCCGAGAAAGTAAAAAAGAGTCCGCATATATTACGTCACACCTTTGCAACTCACCTGTTAAATAACGGAGCAGATTTAAACTCAGTAAAAGAATTGCTTGGTCATTCAAGTTTGGCGTCAACACAAGTATATACTCATAACAGTCTTGCAGAGTTAAAAAAAATATATGGAGATGCACATCCAAGAAATCAAAAGTAATTCCAAAGTATAACCATTAATTAATAAATTATGAAGGTAAATGTAAATGCAGTTAATTTTACAGTTGACAAAAAACTGGTTGATTTTATTCAACAAAGAATGGATAAATTAGAAAAATATTATGACAAAATTGTTTCTTCTGACATTTTTTTAAAGGTTGAAAAAACAAGTGATAAAGAAAATAAAATTGTCGAGGTCAAAATTCACGTTCCTGGCGATGATTTTTTAGTAAAAAAGCAATGCAAAACATTCGAAGAAGCCATTGAATTATCTGCAGAATCTTTAGAGAGATTATTAGTAAAAAGAAAAGAAAAAACAAGAACACATATTTAGCAAAATTTTTTACTAAAAATATTTTGATTAAAAAATAAAATGCCTACATTTGCAGTCCGTTAGAAATAGCGGACTTTTTTTATTGATATTGCCAGCGTAGCTCAGTTGGCTAGAGCAGCTGATTTGTAATCAGCAGGTCGTGGGTTCGAGTCCCTCCGCCGGCTCTTTTTTATTGTAATATGGTTAGGGGAGATACTCAAGCGGCCAACGAGGGCAGACTGTAAATCTGCTGTGTAAACTTCGCAGGTTCGAATCCTGCTCTCCCCACAAAACTGATATTTAATATTTTATTATAGATTGGGTTTTATATCTTAACTTCTAAAATTTATATTAAATTAAAGCTCTGCCGATGTAGCTCAGGGGTAGAGTGCTTCCTTGGTAAGGAAGAGGTCTCGGGTTCAATTCCCGACATTGGCTCAATTTTAGAATAAATTTGAACACTAATATATTATATAACTAAGATTAAAAATTAAGTAAAATGGCAAAAGAAACCTTTAACCGTAACAAACCCCATTTAAATATTGGGACAATCGGTCACGTAGATCATGGAAAAACAACATTAACTGCAGCGATTACTAAAGTATTGTCAGATGCAGGTTATTGTCAAGCAAAATCATTTGATCAAATCGATAATGCTCCTGAAGAGAAAGAAAGAGGTATTACAATTAATACATCTCACGTTGAATATGAAACTGCTAATCGACATTACGCTCACGTAGACTGTCCAGGTCACGCAGATTACGTAAAGAATATGGTTACTGGTGCTGCACAAATGGATGGCGCTATCCTTGTAGTTGCTGCAACAGATGGACCAATGCCTCAAACACGTGAGCATATCCTTTTAGGTCGCCAAGTTGGTATTCCTAGAATGGTTGTTTTCATGAATAAAGTGGATATGGTTGATGATGCTGAGCTTTTAGAGTTGGTTGAAATGGAAATCAGAGATTTATTATCTTTTTATGAGTACGATGGGGATAATGGGCCAGTTATTCAAGGTTCAGCATTAGGAGGTTTAAATAATGATCCTGCTTGGGTTCCTAAAATTATAGAGTTAATGGAAGCTTGTGATACATGGATTCAAGAGCCAATACGTGATACAGAAAAACCTTTCTTAATGCCAGTTGAAGATGTGTTTACAATTACTGGGCGTGGAACTGTTGCAACTGGCCGTATTGAAACTGGTATCTGTAATACTGGTGATCCAGTTGAAATTATAGGTATGGGTGCTGAAAAATTAACTTCTACTGTAACAGGAATTGAAATGTTTCGCCAAATTCTTGATAGAGGAGAAGCTGGAGATAATGCAGGGATCTTGTTAAGAGGAGTTGCAAAAGAAGATATTAAAAGAGGAATGGTTATAATTAAACCAGGATCAGTTAAACCACATGCTAAATTTAAAGCAGAAGTTTATATCTTGAAAAAAGAAGAAGGTGGTCGTCATACACCATTCCATAATAATTATCGCCCTCAATTTTATGTTCGTACAACGGATGTGACAGGTGTAATTACTTTGCCTACTGGTGTTGAAATGGTAATGCCTGGAGATAATTTAACAATTGATGTTGCTTTATTAAGTCCAATTGCTATGAATGTTGGTTTGCGTTTTGCTATACGTGAAGGTGGAAGAACAGTTGGCGCTGGTCAAGTTACAGAAATTGTAGAATAATAAATGTTATAAATATTGAATCCAGCAGAGAAATTTTTTTACTCTGCTGGTTTTATATAATATACGGGCGTAGTTCAAGGGTAGAATAGCGGTCTCCAAAACCGTTGATGGGGGTTCGAATCCCTCCGCCCGTGCAAAATAAAAATATAGTTATGTCAAAAGTATTAAATTATTTTTCAGAAGCATTTGAAGAGTTGAAAACAAATGTAACATGGCCAGAATGGTCTGAAGTTCAGAAATATACAATTATTGTAGCTGTATTTTCAGTTATATTAGCTTTAGCTACATGGGGTGTTGATGAGCTTTTTGCTAAAGGTTTATCAAGTTTTTTTAATTTGATCAAATAAAAATAATTTTGTTATGGCCGAAAATATTATAAAAAAATGGTACGTTGTTAGAGCTGTTAGTGGACAGGAAAACAAAGTAAAAGCATATATTGAAGCTGAGATTAATAGACTTGTTTTGGGGGATTATATTTCTCAGGTATTAGTTCCAACTGAAAAAGTTGTTCAAGTTCGAGATGGTAAAAAGATATCAAAAGATAAAGTCTATTTTACAGGATATGTTATGATTGAAGCAAATTTGGTTGGGGAAATTCCACATATTATTAAGTCTATCACTGGCGTTATAGGTTTTTTAGGAGAAGTTAAAGGTGGCGATCCTGTTCCTTTAAGATTGTCAGAAGTTAATAGAATGCTAGGAAAAGTTGATGAGTTGGCAGTTAATGTCGATAATCAATCAATACCATTTAAAATAGATGAAACTATCAAAGTAATTGATGGTCCTTTTAATGGTTTTAATGGGACTATTGAAAAAATTAATGAAGAAAAACGTAAACTTGAAGTAATGGTGAAGATTTTCGGGAGAAAGACACCATTAGAGTTGAGTTTTATGCAAGTTGAAAAAGTATAATTTTTGTTACAAACATAATAAAATCGCATCTATCGCTTCCAATGATGATGTGTTAAATTTTTAAACAATGGCTAAAGAGATTAGTAAAGTAGTTAAGCTACAAGTTAAGGGAGGTGCTGCGAACCCATCGCCACCGGTTGGACCTGCTCTGGGAGCTGCTGGTGTAAATATCATGGAATTCTGTAAGCAGTTTAATGCTAGAACCCAAGATCAACCTGGCAAAGTATTACCGGTTCAAATTACCGTGTATAAAGACAAATCGTTTGATTTTGTTGTAAAAACTCCACCTGCTGCAATTCAATTATTGGATGCTGCTAAATTAAAGTCTGGTTCTGGCGAGCCTAATAGAAAAAAAGTTGCTAGTGTAACTTGGGATCAAATTAAAGCTATCGCCGAAGACAAGATGGTCGATTTAAATGCATTCACAACTGAAAAAGCTATGAGCATGATTGCTGGAACAGCTAGATCTATGGGTATAACTGTAACAGGAGACTCTCCTCTAAAATAAGGTAAGAAATGGCAAAATTGACAAAAAAACAAAAAGAAGCTGCTTCAAAAATTGAAAAAAACAAACTATATTCTTTAAAAGACGCTTCGTCTTTATTGAAAGTTGTTGCTTCAGCAAAATTTGATGAGTCGGTAGATATTGCTGTTCGTCTAGGAGTTGATCCAAGAAAAGCAAATCAAATGGTAAGAGGTGTTGTGACACTTCCTCATGGAACTGGTAAAGATACTAAAGTATTAGCTTTAGTTACTCCAGATAAAGAAGCAGAAGCTAAAGCTGCTGGCGCTGACTATGTTGGATTGGATGACTACCTTCAAAAAATTAAAGATGGTTGGACAGATGTTGATGTAATTATCACAATGCCAGCTATTATGGGAAAATTAGGTCCGTTAGGCCGTATATTAGGGCCAAGAGGCTTAATGCCAAACCCTAAAACAGGAACCGTAACAATGGAAATTGGTAAAGCTGTAGCTGAAGTAAAAGCCGGTAAAATCGACTTTAAAGTAGATAAAACAGGTATCGTTCATGCTGGAATTGGAAGAATTTCTTTCGAAGCTGACAAACTAGTTGACAATGCTCACGAAATTATTCAAACATTACTTAAATTAAAACCAACTGCAGCTAAAGGTACTTATATTAAGTCTATCCACTTATCAAGTACAATGAGTCCTGCTATTGCTTTAGATCCTAAAGCAGTATAATTGGTAGTTAAACAAATTTTATTATGACTAGAGAAGAAAAATCAATCGCGATAGAAGATTTAACTGCAAAGTTGGCTGAAGCAAATATAGTTTATATTGCAGATACATCTGGATTAAATGCAGATACGACTTCAAACTTAAGAAGAGCTTGTTTTAAAGCTGGAATTAAATTAGAAGTTGTTAAAAATACTTTGCTTGCAAAAGCAATGGAAGCTTCTACAAATGATTATGGTGATTTATCATCAATATTAAAAGGAAATTCGTCAATCTTTATTGCTGATATTGCAAATGCACCAGCAAAAATAATTAAAGATTTCCGTAAGAAATCAGATAAGCCGGTTTTTAAAGGAGCTTATATCAATAGTGAAATATATATTGGTGATAACCTTTTAGATAGCTTAGCATCTCTTAAATCTAAAGAAGAAGTTATTGGAGAAATCATTGGATTACTTCAGTCTCCAGCTAAACGAATCATATCAGCTTTATTGAACAATGCTGAAAAGAATGGTATAGTTGCAGAATAATCGAACGCACTGAATAAAAAAAATAAATTACAAAACATTTTAAACGATAGAAAAAATGGCAGATTTGAAACAATTCGCAGAACAATTGGTTAACTTAACTGTAAAAGAAGTTAACGATTTAGCTACAATTTTAAAAGATGAGTATGGTATTGAGCCAGCTGCTGCAGCTGTAGTAGTTTCTTCTGGTGGTGGCGAAGCTGCTGCTGAAGAACAAACAGAATTTACAGTAGTACTTAAAGAAGCTGGTGCTTCTAAATTAGCAGTTGTTAAAGCAGTTAAAGAATTAACTGGTTTAGGACTAAAAGAAGCTAAAGATATGGTAGATGCTGCACCTTCTAATATAAAAGAAGGAGTATCTAAAGCAGAAGCAGAAGGTTTGAAAAAATCTTTAGAAGAAGCTGGAGCTGTTGTTGAATTAAAATAATTCTAACATAGTTTTAGAACTAGGTTTAGGTCTTGAGTTTAGTCGCTCAAAGACCTAAACCATTTTTCGTATAATATTATTTATACGTTTTAACATTTTTTTTAAATCAAAATTTTGTCCATTGATGATAACAAATCAGACTGAAAGATTGAATTTTGCCTCAACGAAAAATATTCCTCAATATCCAGATTTTCTAGATGTTC
>NZ_JAYVFH010000083.1:0-5272 GCF_043773265.1 Flavobacterium sp.
TATAACAGTGAAACTAAAAAATAAATTATAAAAGTTAAAAGAAATTTTACTAAATTTGAAAATCAAAATACAATAACAAATATAGTCGTCGGTTAACAGCGGTTTGCAAAAATTGGGGTTTTCGGCTTTATCAAAGTTGGTTTTGTACTTGCAAAGTTCAGGTTTTACTGAAAGTTTGGTCTGTACATTTCCCCAACTTCAGCAAGCCACGAGACGTTAGCAGATATTGTTGAGAAACCGAGTAGAAATAAGGAAAATCTTCAAAACTAAAAACTTAAAAAATATCTTTAACGGCGGGAAATTAGCTGAACAACCGAAAGCCAAAAATGACTTTTTACACCAAAAAAGCATAAAATAAAGTAAGCAAAAAAATAATTATTTAATGAAGACAAATTTTTTCAAAGTATCAATTTTAGCATTAGTTACAATTTTTACAATTTCTTGTTCAAAAGATGACAGTTCAAGTTCAACAGACACCAACACAAGTGGCGGAACAACAATTAACACAAATGCAAAATTCACAGTTGCAACACCAACCGGAGTTGTAAAACCAAATTATATTGTATTGATGTTTGACCAACCATTTTCACCAACTGCAACTTTGCCACCAATTATTAAACAAGAGACATCAGACGCTAATGGATTGGTAAATTTTAATCTTAACTCATTAGTTACAACTTCAACACCAAAAAAATACTATTTTGAAGTTTTTACACTTTCAGGAACAACTTATACTTTAAAAACAACATTTTTTCGTTTTGATAACGATTTTGTAAAAGGTTCTCAATTAACAACAACTTTATTGGTAAACAACTAAAATAGAAAAATGAAAAATAGAATTATACTTTTAGGATTAACTTTAACTTTGGCGAGTTGCGGAAGTTGGAACAGAATTGGAGATTTAACAACTATTGGAAATAGAAATGTTGATGATAGTAAAAAATATGCTTTACTAACTCGTGAAGTTGAAGCGATTGCCGAAGCTGATGCTGATGCAATGGAACAAGCGGTTGATAATTTGACCAAAAAATACGAAGGCGAATTTTTGAGAAACGTAAAAGTCTATGTTAAAGACAATGGCAAAAAAGTAAAAATTATTGGCGATGTTTGGGGAACACAAAATACTTTAATAAATATATCCACCGAAGCAAACGCAAAAATCACGTTGAATGTTGGAGATAGCGTAGTTTTCAAAAGAAAAGGAAAACTAACCGACGGAAAAATTATTGGAGTTAATGCTAACTTGGTAATTGTAGAATTTGATGGCAACAGAAAAGTGGAATTAAAATATGATGAAGTAACGAAGACGAATAAATAACAATTACAACATCTGCTAACAGCCGTTTGGCAAGATTGGGGGTTTTGGGCTAAATTTGATGTTTGTTTTGTACTTGTAAAGTTTAGTCATAAACCGAAACTTCTCGCCTACTTTTCCCCAACCTCGCCAAGCGGCAAAACGTTGGCAGAAAATTTTTGACCGACGTTAACGCTGAAAAATGAATAAAACATAATTAAAAATTATGCTTCATAAAAAAAGTGATTCTAAAATTAAAAATAGATATGTCAAGTGGTGGTGCAATTAACTAAACCTCAAAGTCATCATCATGTAATATTTTACCTAAAATAAGAGGATTAATAATACCATGAAAAATTTAATTTTGGCAATATTTACAATAATTATTGCATTCTCAACATTTACTTCTTGTTCTAATGATAATAATAAAATTAATGAAGAAGAAAATCTCATGAGAAACTTACGGACTTATAACATTTCTAATGAAAACTCATCCTTTTCTACTTCTAAAAAATGTGTAGGTTTTTGGAATTGTCTTGGCTATGTTGCCCAAGTTGCAGGAGCTGACATTATTGGCGCTGGCACAGGTGTTGTAGTCGTTAAAGAAGCTGCTGCTGCATTGGGTGCAGTTAGTGGCGGTACTGGAGCAGTTGTTTTAATGGTTGGCTCAGGTGTGATTTGTGGTGCTGGGGCATCTTATGCAGCCGCAAGAACTGCAGATACAGATTATACAAAACCAAATGTAGAGTATGGTAACCTTCAAATAGAAATACCTGCGGAATTTTCAAGCTTTGAAAATATTGGTATTAGACATAACAACGTAATACACAATAATTTTTTCAATGGTGAGTCGATAGAAAATTTTTATAACACCTTTACTAATGAAGAAAGACATATTTTAAAATCTGAATTAGTTATTAATGCAAATGAAAAATTAAAATTAGCAAGTGCAAATTATGTATCAAGTAATTTTGACTATAAAACTTTAACACAAAAAATGGTAAATGAAGGTTACTACACTATTAATATGAAATTAGTGTCTGATTTATTCTTAGAAAGATATTTTGAGTGCTCGGAGAACATTGATATGGAAAATACAATTAATTTTTATATTGATCAAGTTTCAAAATCAAATTTAACTGAAACTGAAAAGCAAGCATTAATTGCATCTTTCATTGTAGCTTCACAAAGTCCATATTATCTTTTAGATACAAAATAAAAAAAAATGAAAAATAAATTAATATTTGTACTTTTAGTAATTATTTATTTCGTTATTATAAAAGTCGATTTCAATAATTTGATTTTTCAAATAACTATACTTTTACCTTTATTTTTAATTATACTATTTCAAATAATTAAAATTTATATTCAATTTAAGAATAATAAAAATAACGAGGTATAATAACTGTTATAAATATTAGCGGCTTTGGGCTATTTCTAAAGCCGCTTTTGATTTTTAATAATATATTAAAACTTAATATAACAAATAGAATTTTCCAGATTAAATCTTCTGCCAACAGGCGGTTTGGCGCAATTGGGGTTTTAGGCAAACTTTAAAGTAGGTTTTGTACTTGGAAGTTCGGTCTTTAATTTATACATTTGGCTAACCAAATCCCCAACTGACGCCAAGCCACGAGACGTTACAGTAAACCTTTTCCAAAAATGACGAATATAGTATTATGAAATATTGAAAAACAGGTATTTATACGTACACGTAATTCAAATTTTTATATCACATTAGTAAAAAGGAAAAGTCTCGTTTTTAGACATTGCCTGATAATCTAACATAATTTAAATGTATGAATCACATTTGTTGGAAATATGAAGGAATGGTTAGTAATCTAACAATTAAAAACTGTAACGGGCAGAATTTATAAATTTAACCAACGCTGAATCTTTGACTGCCATTAAGTGCCAGAAGCACAATCAAAGAAGAAAGCAAAAAAACCATTTAAAATGAAAACTATTAAAAGTACATTTTTTTCTTTATTAATTCTTATTGTGGGAACAAGTTTAGCAACAAGTTGTTCAAAAGATGATGAAACCAACGCAAATGTTATTGAAAACGCTAAAGTTTCATCTTATTTAGAAACCTTTTACTCAACAAATTTTCAATTTGGAAAATCTGTTGAAACAAATCCAAAAAGCAATTCAACATTGTTAAACAGAAGTACAGAAGTAGAAAATTTAGTTATTACTGAAGTTTTTGTTGGTAATGCCACAACCGCTAGAGGTTATGTCATTACAGATAAAAATACTAACGATTTTTTATATTTTATCGATGTAGATAGAATTGATTTTAAAATGACTTCTGTAAAAATTGACGTGAACCAAGTTATAACTTTGGACAACATCAATCAGCTTGAAAAATATTTCAGCACAAATGAATTTGATTACATAAAAATCGCTCAAGATTACCAAGCAGAAATTAACGAAAACCAAGCAAACAAACGTCCATTTTGGGGTTGGGCTCCAACTACACCTGGCGCATGTGGTCCGAATAGTAATGGTGATGGCGGATGTTCTTATGGAACATATCAACAACATTATATTTTTTGGATAAAAGACGGTGAACCAGTTGCTACTGGTGATGTATTTCCTTGTAATTGCTAATAAATTAATCTAACTAGAGACTGTTCAATAACTTTGAACAGTCTCTTATAAAAGAAATATGAAAAATATATTTTTAGTTTTTTATTTTTTGGCTAATCTTTCTTTCTGCCAACAAATGACTGTCATAGATAAGGATTCTAAAACAGCAATTGAATATGCTACAATTCAATATTATAAAAATAACAGCTATGTAAATGGCAGTTATAGCGATATTCATGGAATTTTTTCTTTGTTAAAAAATAGTGACAAAATAATTATCTCATGCATTGGCTACAAAACTTTGACTCATGAAAGTAATAGTAAATCTACTGTTATAGAACTTGAAAAAAACATCTATAGTCTTGAAGAAGTCGTAGTAGGAAATAAAAAATATATTGCGGGTAATATAGATAAGAAAAAAACCAAAATGGTAGGCTTATCAATGGGATTAGAAACGGGTTCATATATAAAGAATAATTTCAAAAAAGAATTTAAAGTAAAATCTTTGAAATTTAAAGTCAACAAAGTTAAAGATGATGTTAAATATAGAATCCATTTTTATTCTTTCAAAAAAGATACTTTAGTTCCAAATATTGAATTAACTACAAAAAATAAAATCAATACTTTAACCAAAAATACTAAAGGGATAATTGAAATTAATTTAGAAAATGAAAACATAATTTTTCCACTTGAAGGTATTTATATTACTTTGGAATGTTTGAGCGGAGAGAATGTGCCAGACAATAAATATTTCCTTTCAAAAAAAGAAGCAATATTCAGTATCGAAGCTTACAAATCTTCTAATTTTGAATTTGTTTCAAGAAACTCGTTAAAAGGTGTTGGATGGATAAATGTGAACGAATGGTTACCTAGAAATTATAAAGATACATTTGGCAAAGATTACGATATTGGACTTTTATACGTTCCAACTTTCGGACTTGATTTAATTGAAGTTGAATAACATTTGTAAATTTTTTAATATTAGATAAAGGCTTCCTGTAACAGCGGTTTCAAGAAATGGCGAGGCTCGGGATTTATCAGAAATTGGAAAGGTCTTTAATTAAAAGTTTTAGTTATATTTGTATAGGCTTGGTCTTGGCTCATCGCCACTTCATGAAGCCGCGAAACGTTGTGCGTCAGTTTCGAGCGTGACAATTCCTAAAATAGGTTGACTAAAAATTAAACACTTTTTAGCAACTTATGACACTAACAAAAAAACAACCCTGTCCAAAAAAAGAGTATCAAAAGATTGGTTTTGATCTCAAACTTTCCATCATTGACCAAATTACAAACGGTCAGATTTCGGTTAATTATGCAGCCAAGTTGCATGGAATTTCTCGCTCTTCAATTACCTATTGGATGAAAAAATTGCGTTCCTTTGAACAA
>NZ_JAYVFH010000084.1:0-13552 GCF_043773265.1 Flavobacterium sp.
TGTGTCCGCAGTGCGGACACAATTCAAAAGTGTTGTTAAAATAAACTCTACTATTACACTAGAATAATAAGTGAAGTGTACAATCTACAAACATACAAAAAAGCAATGGAAAGAAAAATGAGGAAAAAAGAAACAGCTAGCATAACCATTTAAAAGCATAACTTTTTAAGTTAAATCTTCTCAATACTAATGGTGTATAAAATAGGATGATTATTCATTTTAAGTATTTCAAATTGAGTATCTAAACTTAAAACATCATCATAACTTATATTACTGTCTTTTAACTTCCACCCATGCTCCACACCAGCATCTGGTCTGATAATTATTTTGTACTCTTGATTGCTAAATTCAAAATAACGATAATGAGGAATTGAATCGCATAACACGTTTGCAGTTTCTAAATTCAATTCATGACTAAGTAACTTTATGTAGCTATCTCTTGAATCATTGTCTTTAAATTCATGATAAATTTTATAGGGTGCTCTATCATTATAAAATTTTTGACCTGTAAAGCTAAACTCTTCAATTTCAAAATTTAATACACTTTGTAATCTGTCTAAAAATTGAAGCATTAATAGACATGAAAAAGGTGTTTTTAAATAACGGTCGTAATACGATACATTGAACTTTTGACCTTTCATTTTTGATTTTAAATCTACTTTGCTTGTTAAATTTTTAAGTACTTCGTCAGCCAAGTTAACTGACTTTAAACTAGATGTTGTATCTATATAAACCTCATAAACATTACTCGAATTTAATAGACTGGTCGTTTCAAATTTTTCTAAATTAAGGAGTACTTCAGAATTAATTTTATAAACCTCACCATTTTGAGTTTCACCCCAATTGCTATTTAGACTAAGGTTTACTTGACTATTTACAAAATATGCAGAATTAGCCCCATCTTGGAGTTTGACTAAAGAAATAGTATTTATTAAATCATCCTTATTATCTTTATTAATCCACAAAGTTGACCAGGCAGCAAGCTGAATTAATGTCATTGTATCTTGATTATTTGCTACAATAGGAATATTATTAAAGATGATATTAAAATTTGCTTTGCTTTTTAAATTTTCTAAAAATAAAATATTGTCTAAATCCCAATTTTGAATTGAAGGATCCACAAACAACCAAACTTCTTTAATTTTTGAAGCGTAATTTAATTTTATTAGTTCTTGTTTTATGCCACCCAACATTCTTTTAGCAGTTGGATACTTACTTGTAACTTCCTCAGGTACTTCGAAGTTGCTGATTGTTTTTAACCAATCTAAGGCTATATTTCTGTCTAACAAATTGATATGCCATTGTGTTTTTCTATCTATTAAACATTTAGTACAAGCATTTTGACATTCGCATTCTAACTTGTTTTTTGATTCCTTAAATATTTCTTCTGCATATAAAAAGAATTGATTAGCATATCCAGCGCCTCCTTTAGTTGTATCAAAAATAAAAATAGTACAATAATTTTCATATCGCTTGATACCAAATTCTAATTCATTAGCTTCTATAGCTAAATAACTCGCTAATTCTTTTACGAAAATCGAACCTAAGGAATACAATAATGTTTCATTTCTGGAATATGCTCTATTTTCTCTAATTCTAATTTCACAAAAATCAGTTTTAAATCTACCTCCTAAAATCACATTTGGGCGTATTGCAGAAGAGGAAAAATTTCCTGTACATGCTGAACCACCTTTATCATCTTTTCCTCCTCTTAATCTTCTATGATCATTAAGTTCTTCCAATGACAAGCCCGTTTTACCACAATGCAAACACACATGAAAACCATTGCCATTTCCTACGTTATAATATAAAATTTCACCTGTATCTTCACTTTCTCTAATGTCGTAAACGTTATTATTATCTTGCTCCCAAGGCTTAACATTAATCAATAAAGGATCTACATATTGTATTCTTGATGATTCCGATATTTTACGATTTGGGGTTTGATATATATCCACAGCAAAGCCAGCTGGTTGAATCATCTCTGTAAAATTGCTGCGTAAGCTCGTATCATTAAAGTTTATTCCTCTAAAATTATGACTATTACAGTGTGGACACTCAGTATCAATATTTTGCCCAGCAGAAACTTCAACTATTCTTTGATAACCGCAAGAGTTACAAAGTTGAATAATTTCTTTGGAAGCTTGTGTTCCTCTATTATCATCTAATATTATTCCTGCTGAATGATAATTCATACCATCAATAACAATATTATTACCTGGAGCAAATTCAGTCAAAGCTCTTGTAATAAAGTATGATGGATTTTCTTTATTGCTTCTATTATTTCTACTTAAAGTATCAATATTTGTAGTATTGAATTCAACTATACCAGTAGGTAAACCAGCAGTAGGTAAGAAACCTTCCTGTGCTAAATAGGTCAAAGCATTTTTATTTAGAAATTGAATGTATTGAATGTTTATGGATTTGTAAGCAGGAGAGTTTTTTCCAAATTCTTCTTCCATTTCACTTAATTTAATTTCGAAACCTTCTTTTTTGCTTTTAGCTTTATTTAAAACATTGTTGAAATTAGAAAATACTTTATTTAAAATATAATTGAAGTTTTTATCTTCAAAACTAGTTTCTTTGGTTATACTATTCACTTGATGTGAAAATTTAATAACATCATTACCCATTAGCCAACTGATAAATTTTACTGCTATTGGTTCGATTTCTGCAAAAAAGAAATTTTCAATTTTGTCTGTAACCTTAATTCCTTTGACTTCATCTGTTTGAACAAACTTTCCTAAAAAGAAAGCATTGACATGACGTTCAATAACTTGCGTACTATTGAAAGAGATAAACGGTGGTGCAATTTTATGAGTTAATGCCCAAGTTGGTTTATTAAAAGCATTCAGTCCAACAGGATTTGGAGCGCAAACAGTAAAAGCTATTGACTTGCTTTCATTTCTACGTCCGGCACGTCCGGCTCTTTGTAAATAATTAGCTGGACCTGGTGGCACATTGTTCATCACCACTGTAGATATACCTCCGATATCTACACCCATTTCCATTGTTGTAGAACAATTCAGGATATTTATTTCTGCTTTTTCAAATTTATCTTCTAGTTGTTTTAATCTCTTTTCATTCTGTTGTGCAGAATGCTCTCCAGATAAGTACAAAGGTCTACTTAAAATTATTTTTTCATGGATATCATTCCATAATCCATTTTGTCTCCACACAACCGAATTTTCAACAATCCAATTTTTAGTATTTAATAGATCTAACTCATTTTGCTCGTTTCTGTTGAAAGGAAATTGAAATTTTGGAAATGTAAATGGTTGCGATTGTTTTATTTCAAAATGTCTGATATTGTCTTCTGAAAAAGAGCCTGTTATCCATGGAGAAAAGCCCTTAAATTGCGCATCAATTAAACGTTTTTTTACTGGGCATAGCCATAATTTATCTGATAATTGAAACCTTGTTCTTTCTTCTAAATTTAACTTATAACCTGTACCATCAGAATCCAAAACTCTACCTCTTATAGTCTTCCATATTTCATTTAATATCGCATTAATATCGTCCTCTATTTCATTAGTTATTTCTACTCTACTATAAAACCCTAAACCTGCACATAATAATAAGGCCATTCTATTTGGTCTTAATTCATTTTTACCGAAAGTAGGCCATTTTTTAGCATTTATTATGTTTGAGTCTGGTTCATATATGAAAGAACTTCTCAAGAACGAGGTTGAGTAAGGATAAATTGTACTATCTAGAAAGAAGCTAAATTGGTATCTAATTACATAATCTAAACCAATTTTTAAAAGACTTTTCCAGTCCTCAATGTTTAAATCGTATTGTTTCGCAATTGAAGGTAACTGAACATTATCTAGATCTGGATAAACCAAACTAACCATACCCAAATTTTCTAATGAACGTTCTCTAGGAATTCTTCTTGCAAAATTATCAAACAAAAGTGCTCTTGAATATTTTTCAATATTAACATCATTATCTTCTCTAGGATTGTTGTTTTTAAACAATGTTTTTAGGTCTTTTTTAGGATTTAGAAAATCATATAATTGCTTCCAGGACAAACGAACCTTATCATCATTTTTTTGAGAATTAGTTTTAATCTTTTGAATTTTTTCTTCTAATATTTTTTTTATTACAATACTTTTATTTGTTAACAACTCATTCTCAAGTTCAATTAATTCATCTGAATTAAAATTGTTTTCTTGAAAATTATTCAATTGTTCTTTCCAAAGTAAATGAAATACTTGGGAGCGAATCCAATTGTTCTCATTATCAATATTTATTAATGCTGAAATTTTTGCTGTGCCTTGTCTACTATCTGTAAAAGAGATGTATTTGTGTCCTTCCCAGAGCATTTCTGAACGTATTTCATTAGCGCCAGGTGTGTTTTCAAGGAATACATCAGACAAAATTCTATTCATAAATGATGAGGAAATTCTAAAATGTAATGGGTTTTCTAGATTGTTTGAACAATGTGGGCAAACACATTCCCCATCACGATCTGCTTCTATAAAATCATTTTTACTTCTGATTAATTTACCATTACTTTCAATTCCGAATTCTATTGTATTAGCTACATATCTTTTACTATTATTTCGTTTCGTAAAGAAGAATGATTGAGATATAGAACTAGTATTTTCATTTTCATCATTGTCTAAATCATCAACAATAAAGTTATCCTGATTAATTGATGTTGCTAATTTTAAAAATTCTTCATTTTTTTCTCTTTGTTTTTCTGCTTTAAGCAATTCATTACCACATGAACGGCATGCAACCAATTCGAACATTGGAAAATTACAATGAGAACAATTTTTCTCTGCATATGTTGTCATGGTTCCCATAACACTTTTGGCATCAAAACTTTTATGCTTATCACAATTGATATTTGAACAAACATAAACACCACCAATACCACGAGAGAATAAGTGTGCTCTTAATGGTAAAATAGAAACATCATTTACCTTATGTTCAATTATATCATCTACTACAATTAATTTTTCATTTGGCGAGGCCTTTTTTTCAATAAAACTATTGGTTAATTCAGATAAAGTAATAGCATCTGAATTGTAAACCTTTTGTCTTAACAGTTGTATTTCCGTTTTATTTTCTATTTGAAAATTCTCTGGTAATTCTTTAAATTCTCTTTTACCAGTAATTATTTCAATTTGATTTTTTTCAATACCGCAAAGATTTACCATGAAATCTTTTAAACTATTTTCACTTTCTTCACCGCTACCAACTGTTGCTGAAGTTATTGCAAAACGTAAGTCTTTAATGTCAACCTCAAAAGCATCAACAACTCTTCTTATTAATAGAGCCATTTCAGAAGCCGCTGAACCTACTAAGGTATGTGCCTCATCTAACAAAATCCAACGTAATTTTCCTTTTGAATTTTCTAGTAATGAAACGTCTTTATCTCTAACCAAAATGTATTCTAACATAGATGGATTTGTGAAAAGAATTTGTGGAGGAGTTTCTCTTATATCTTTTCTATCTATTAGTTCAGGATGAGCTTCTCTTCTTTTATTAGCTGGAGTATTACCATCTGGGGTATTTCCATTATATACAGCATAAGTTAAACCATCAAGTGCTTTAACCCAAGCATCCATTCGCTTTTTCTGACTACCAATTAATGCATTTAAAGGATATAAAAATATAGCTCTTACACCAGGTTCATTTTTGCAATTCTCATACAAATCATGTAAAACTGGCAACATAAAACATTCTGTTTTACCTGAACCAGTCCCTGTCGTCACTGCAATAGATTTCTTTTCTTTTAAAAGAGTGTTCCAGCTGATAATTTGATGCTTATATGGATTTCTATTTTTTGGAAACTCATACTCTCCTTTAATTTTATCCAATTTATTAATAAAATTACCATCAAATAAATAGGTTAAATCTCCAAATGCTTCTTTAGCAGGCGTCCATGGGAATGTATTTTGAAAAACTGGCTCAGCTAACAATTTTTCATCCTCAAATAAATTTGATAGATAGTCTTGAAATTCCGCATCTCCTGTTGCCCAAAGTGATAAAATAGATTCTTTTAATCTATCTTGTATTTCGTTATATATTTTACTAAATTTTATTTCTTGGCTCATAATTAGTTTAGTTTAAATAATAAATTAATGATTCTTCATACCACTTTTTATCAAGGTCTTCTACATACTTAATTCTTCTTCTAAAATTGTCCCCATTGACATGCCATAAGCCAGTATCTTTACCTCTAATTGATGATGCAACCGTTAATGATGCTATAACGAGAATATTAACTTGATCATTCCATTGCTGCTGTGGTATTGGTATAACATAATTATTTCTATCTCTTCCAATATCATAAAAAGGTAGCTGTTTCAAAACTCTTTCACCTAAACGCTCTCTAACACTATTTAGTTCTGCGTAAAAAACAAAATTGGTATTCTTGTCATTTTGTAGTAGACAAACTTTTAGCAAATTCCAATTTAAACTAAGCATAACAGCAATAGCTTCATATGTATCTGGATAAATTTGACAAATATTTTCCCAATCCGAAAGTTTAACCCAATGGAAAGAAAATCCTAAATCATTTTCTAATTCTTGAAAATCAGTACCTGAAAATTTGTATTCACCAGAATCAAATTTTAACGATAAAAAGGCAAAAGCCTTTGCTGCTAATTCAGAAGATGTTGTAATTGCTTTAATTATATCAAAAGTTGCGAAAGGCAAATCATTTTCTCTGCATAAGTAATAATAAACCCAAAACTTGTTCCACACATCACTGCTGAAGTCTTCGGTTAAAAGTTGCTGTGAATAGTTCATTATTCGAATATTTCTATCCTCTACTGTAGTCAATTCATTTTCTGGATTAACTGAGATAAATTCAGGTTTAATTTTAAATTTTGAATCTTTATCAGAGAAGAGAATAAATTTATTTACGTTTTTTGTGTTAATAGAATAAAAGTCTGAATCTTTTTTTATTTCGACTTTATTAATATGCTCTAATTCGCAATCTAATGGTAAAGCATATACACTATTAGAAATATCTATACTTTCGATTTCATCAAATTTTATAACATTATCACCATTCACTTCCCATTTTATTGTTTCAGAAAACTGTTTAATTGTAACTCTTCTTTTTCTACTAGCATTACCATTTTGAGCTATTTCAAATATTTCCATTTTCAAAAAATTATCAGAATCGATAATATTAAAAAGTTGAAATAATGATTTAAAAGTGTCATAAAACTCAAACAAAGGTTTTACTTTTCTCTCAATCTTTTTGGATATGATAATTTCTTGATTTTTATTGTTTGAAATTCTTACTTCGTAATCTTTACTATGAGAATTTGCAATTAAACGCCAACCTTTTATTTTGTCCAAATATATCTCATCTTCCTCAATGATATTTTCATTTTGGTCAACCAAAATGACACCTTGAAAAGGCGAAAGTATATCTGCAATTAAACCGTAGCTTTGATAATTTGTTCTAATTCTAGTTTTAATTGAAGCAGGAAATTTAGCAGGATTTGTTATATTAAAATTAACCGTATTTTGATTTATGATGGAATCAAAAAAATCTGATTTATATACTTCTAGAATAAAAGAACTATTATTTATTGTTATTTGAGGATTATTGTAATCTGAACTTGTAGCTAAACATAAATTGCCAATATTAAAAACTTTTTCAAATTCATCTATGCCATCATGAGATATTTTAACATCTAAAACTCCCAATTCTAATGGAGTGTGTTTTGAATTCCAATTATTTTTATTAACTGCTTTCCACTCAATATTTGGATTATTTATTCTTTGACCATTTTTATCATAAACAAGTATTCTTAAACTATCTTTTACAATATTTAAGTTTCCTTTGACCAACCATTTTGGTTTTTCACTTAATATTGTCCAATCAAAAATGTTATCTGTATTTGATTTAAATCTAATTGTATTCCCTTCAGTTTTTTTTACCTTAACTTCATCTTGAAATTTTATAATAGAAAATGATTTACCATTTATTTCAATGTCAATTTTTTCTTCAATCTTTCCGTCAATTGAATAATCCTGATTTAATAAAACATATCCAAAATTATTATGTGTGTATCTGGATTTTTCCAAAACAAATTTTTCTTCATCACTTGACAACCATAATGTTGGAAAATCTAAGTTTAATTTTGAATTCAGTATATGATTAGCATGATAAATTTTGTCATAACTATCAATTACATAAATTTCAGGTTCAAAATCTTCTTTAAAATTAATAAAATCCTTAAACTGGATTACTTTGTATGTTTCATTATTTCTTTTTATAAGTTTAGCTATTAAATCTACACCAACGAATAATTTATATTCATTTTGATAATCAACAATTTGATCATCTAAAATGTAATTCAGTTCTTCGTGGCCAATTTTTGAATTGATTGTTGTATTTAGGTAAAAAGAATTGGACATAGAATTAAAACTCCATTTGAATTTAATGGTGTTGTTTTTTCTTCTAACTCTGTCTCTTTCAACAATTAAATCTTCAGTAATCTTTTTTAAATCTGCATTCGCACTAAAACTTAAAAGCTCATTTTCATCATTATCCAATACGGCGCGTACAATTTCAAGACAACTACTATAAATGATTTCATTTTGACTTGATTTTGGTAGTAGGCATGTCAATTCAGAATTAGCTGAAAAATCTTCAATTGTACTAGGGTTTAAATGAATAATTTTCAAAAGAAAATCCCTGTACTTACCACTGTTATTTTGTATGTGCTTTAATGGAAGACCTCCTTGCAATAATAAGGTTTTAAGGTAATGAGTATTTTGAATTTTAATCCATTTATAATTTAAAAGATTTCCTCCTTTTTTTGCTGATTCATAAAAATCATTGATATCAAAACATAACTTATGAGAGCCTAAAGAATTATATACTTCATCTTTTGAAGGATATCCACCATTGAAAATTCTTTTCCACCACTCTGCATAATAGATTGCACAATCTTTGGGGTCAAGTTGCGAAAATCGTTCAATAATTTTAAAACTCTCCTTTAAATGATTAAACTCTAAATCAGAAATAGTATATTTCCACACAGGTTGACCTGAATGAAAATCAAGATTTCGGGTTTTTAAGATTTTATAAAATTCACTCATACTTTAAATTTTTGTCAAAACTAGTATAGATGTGTGCGGTACAAGTGCATTAATAATTATTTTTCATTTTATTGATTCTTTCTTTAATATTTTCAACTAAAGTTATTGGCTCTAAAACTTGCATTTTTTCACCAAAAGATAAAATCAATGTTTCTAGTTCATAATTTGGAATTAATTTTAAATGAACTTCAAAGTTATTGTCCATTTCTTTGATTTTTTGTGAGCCGTGTAATGGCTTTGTTGTTATATAAGATATTAATTTCTTATCGACCTTGAGAACAACATCTTCAATTTTATCCGCCGGGATTGTTACCCCAATTACATCTTCAAAATATTCATTAAAATCAATATTTGAAGTAATGTAGTTTTTATTTTCAGGTACTAAACTTTCAATTCTGTCTAGAGCTAAGTTTGTGATAGTTTCATAATCTTCCGATTTTCCAAATAAAAACCAACGCATGTTATATTGCTTAAGGTAATATGGACTAATTGTTATTGATTTTACTTCAACTGAGTTAAAACTCTTATAACCAATATTTAATACCTTTTTGTATAAAATTGCATTGTAAAGCTCTGGAATAAACTCTAAACCTCTTAAATATTCATTCTGTTCAAAACTGATTATTATTTCTTCTTTTTGTTTTAGATTGAAAGAGGATTCTAACCTCGCATTTATTTCATTAATCCAATGGTATTGAGGTAATCCTTTAAATCTATCTAATGTTAATAATGCTTCTCTTAATTGATTCGCTTCCGTTTCATTCAGTGGTTGATTTGAGATAGAAAAATTTGAATCTTCATATTTATAAAAAACAGTTCTTCCATCTTTTATTTTTTTTAGTTCAATGTTCCAACCTTGTTCACTTTCCATAAATCTTATATCATCGTAAAGCTGTCTTTTCTTTATGCCTTCGTCTTTTCCGATATACTCGTAAATTGATTTATTACATTCCTCAACAAGATCATCAATAGCATAATTTCTCCCGAAATTACGGAAGCACTTATCTAAAGTTTGATAGCGGATTATAGCCTGTTTGTTAGTTGACAAAGGAAATTATTTTGAAAAAATGATATTCCTACAAACATACAAAAAAGCAATTGAAAGAAAAATGAGGAAAACCGTAACCGTAAGAATATAGAGAAAAATAAAGCAAAAAAATTTAGGGTGTAGGGTGTAAGGGAAAAACACGTAAAAGATTTTTTATTTTTTGGGATTGAAATAAAACGGATTTATTGGGAATATTGGGTGCAAACTGGGTTTTATGGTTTATTAATTTGCTGTAATAAATTCTTATTTTACTTGATTTATTTTTTGAAAAAAAATAAAAAATGTTTGTGTTGAAAAGTGGTTACACCACCTTACACCCTAAAAATAAAGTAGAGAGGTGCTTTTTAGTGATAACTGAATAGTTGTTAGTGATTAGTTATTTTTTAAATAAAAAGAAAAAAGTGGAACTTTTCAGTACCACTTTTTAGTTGTTTTTTATTCTTCGACTTCTTTGTTTTTTGCCTCGACTTCTTCATAACTGAATTCTTTAACTGCGTAAACTGGTTTTCCCTGCCGCATTAATCTAGTAAAATTATGTTTTTTTAATGCTTTACCTAGTTTGTTTATAGTGCCATCATTTAGGTTTAATTTAGTCCTGTCGGCAAGTTTTGCAGCTATTTGAGAAGCGTTTAAAAATAAACTTGCCTCTTCTTTTGGACAAGGTTCAAACCAAGTTAATAGCAATTCTTCTTCTGGGCTGTGCAATTGGTATTGCTCGTTATTTTCTGTGATTGATTTTATTTCTTCCTGGTCAAACCAAAATCTAAAACCACTTTTAAAAAGACACAATGCTTGCGAAAAAGCCAAATTAATATCTACATCGTGCTGGTATTTGATGCCTTCCAACTCGAAACAAAGAAACCTTCTGCTTCCTGTACTGTCGTTTAAGAACTGTGCTGTGTTGACACTACCGGCAAATGATGCGCGTCTTGGCATTGTTTCGTTGTTGTGTCCGTAGGCTTTTCTCATTCTTATTTGGGTTTTTGTAATGATTTCTTTGAGTGATCCAATCTCAGAACGGTTTAGGTTTTCAAGTTCGTCCAAGTTGATTAACATACATTCCGCTAGTTGTACCAACGTATCTTTATTGTTTGGGTTTATGGTTCCGGAAAATAAATATTCTTTTAAAGGTCTTGGAACGAGTTTCTCCACCCAAGTTGTTTTACCTAATCCTTGTTTGCCACTGAAGACAATAACCGTATGATTTATTACTTTGTCATCGAGAACACAACCCACCATAGCGACTAACCATTTTTTGAAACATTGCTGCCAAAGGTCTTGTTTAGTAGTTGTGATTGTGTTGGCTAATTCAGTAATGTAATCGGTCTTTTCATCATAAGTTGGTAAGTTGAAAAAATAATCTTCAAATGGATTGAACAGCACACAAAAATCAGAATAAAGCAAGTTTCTTAACGACGATAGGTTTGTTTTAATTCGACCTTTTAAACACTCTCGAAGCATTGAATTTTCAATAAAATCATTCATTACATTCCACTTCTTTTTACCGAAATATTGGAACTCTAATTTGCCGGAAACGATGTTGTGCCGAAATACATAACGTGTTGATAAAAATAGCTCTAAACGGTCTATTTGTGTTGGTTTTGGTTTGTCTTCATCGTTTTCGTCAGTAGTATCAGTAATTGAAAAGTTCTCCTTCTTTTTGGGTTTATTGGGTGTTTCAAATTTTTCATTTTTGCCAAACTCGTGAATATTTCCGTAAGCACTGTTAACCGCTTGGGTTACTTCTTTTTCGTCATACCCAAAATCGGTTAAAATATATCCTAGTGCTTGTTGTAATGCAACTCCTTTTCGGTTTAGATTACAGGCTAGTTGGTGTACGAATACGTTGCGACTACCATTCACGAATTGCACTTTTTTTTCAGTAAAATTTACACAATGGTTGTAAATAGCATCGTAATCTAAAAGCGGTTCAGGGTTTTTGGTTTTAGGTTCTGGTTGGGTTTCAATCAAAGGCATCTCGACTGCGCTCGATGTGACAAAGGTTGAAGCGTTTTCGTTTAGGTATAGATTTTCATCCCAGGAATAAAAACATAATCTCGTTAAATCTTTGCCTGATTTGTCGATTTCTAGTTTTAGAATACTTTCGTAATGTGCTTGGACCAATAGAAATGTTTCTTTGTGATTGGCTTTGTCGGAATTTATTTTTACCAGAATTTTTAATCCGTTACCTGATGGACTGATGAAACACGCATACGTGAACTCACTTTGTGCAGCTATCATCTTTGCATTTTGTAATTGTTCTTTGCTTAATTTGTCGATGTCGAGAATAATACAATTTGAATATTCTGCCAAGAATTCTAATTTACGACCACCCGCAAACTTACCTGAAGGTGTAAATGCTGGAAGTGATTTTTTAGCTTTATTGTATGCTTCCTCTTTCTTTTCAGCCATTGATTTACGCAAGTAAATAATGCCGGGTTTATACTTTCCTGTTTTGATTTCTTCTAAAATTATTGGAATTGTTTTGTGTTCCACCACTTCGTTGAAGTTTTTAAAGATTGTTATCATAGTTTAAAGTTGATAGTTGTTGGTTGGCAGTTGTTGGTTCTCATTTGTGTAAAGTCTGCATTCACAAACTTCACAAGTTCCGTTGCAGCTGCTCATACTATCGTCCTTTAAATGATTTGTTGTAATGCTCTTGTAGTAGCTTTTCAACATCGGAAAGTTTGTAATAGATTTTGTTTCCCACTTGACTGAATGAAATTTTGCCTTCGTCTCTCCAGGTCTGAGCTGTACGTTTTGAAATTTTCATCAGTAAAAGGAATTCTTGATTGTCTAAAAAGGTTTCCTTCTTTGGGTCTGCCTTGATAGAAAGTTGGGATTGAATAGTGTCTAATTTTGTCATTAGATCTGTGAACTGGTCTTTTGTGAAGATAATTGCATCCATTTTTAAAAGTTTTAAATTGTTATGGTGCAAATGTGAGAAGTTGAAAAAAGTCTTTTAGTCCCCACTTGGTCTCCAGGGGACCATTTTGTTTAAAGCAATTTGTCGATATCCAGTCTTTTATGGGTGTTCGGACGTTTATCCTCTTTGGAAGGTTTGAGGATTGTTTTGACTGTTAGGGGACTTATTTCTTTACCCTCTTTATCCAAGAAGGAATTTACAATCCAATCCGCTAGATCGTTTGTGTTTTCGTCAATATAAGGTTTGCCATCAATAAAAAGTTCGCGATTTAATTGGTAAAACATATCTACTAATTGGTTTAGATTTCCATTGAATTTTAGTTTTTTGTTTGGTTTTGGGCTGGTTAATTTTAGTTTTTGAGCTTCTTCAATTGCCGCTTGTATTTTTTGTAACGCATAAATATTCTCTATTTCTTTGGTGCATTGTGCATCATAAAACGGTGTCTTTTGATTGATAAACTCAATATTAGCTTGTTGGTATTCAAACATTTCTTT
>NZ_JAYVFH010000085.1:0-14158 GCF_043773265.1 Flavobacterium sp.
GGAAAGAACGATTAATAACAATTTTGGTTACGCCATTTACAACTTGCTCTGCAAGATTACCAGTTTACGCCATTTTAATTTCGTTAATAATTCCAGATAAAAAAGTCCTCGGATTCTTTTCTTTACAAGGATTTACCTTGATGGTTTTGTATCTTTTAGGGTTTTTTATGGCAATTGTTTCGGCAATTATTTTAAATAAAATTTTAAAATTTAATACCAAATCGTACTTTGTTGTAGAAATGCCAAGTTATAAAATTCCGCTTTTTAAAAATGTTGGAATTAATGTGTTGGAAAAAACTAAATCGTTTGTTTTTGGTGCAGGAAAAATCATTTTGGCGATATCCGTTATTCTTTGGTTTTTAGGTTCTCATGGACCAAGTAAGGAATTTGATAATGCCAAAGAAATAGTAACCGAGCGAATTTATTCTGAAAATAAAGTATTGAATCCTTCAAATGTTGAAAATCAAATTAGTGCTTTCAAATTAGAAAAATCTTACATAGGAATTATCGGAAAAACAATAGAACCTGTTTTAAAACCATTAGGTTACGATTGGAAAATTGGTATTGCCGTAATTACTTCATTTGCAGCAAGAGAAGTTTTTGTGGGAACTTTGGCAACCATTTACAGTGTTGGAAATAATGATGACGAATCGACCATAAAAAACAAAATGGCTGCCGAAATTAAACCTGATGGAAGCAAGATTTTTAACTTTGCAACAGGCGTTTCTTTACTATTATTTTACGCTTTTGCAATGCAATGTGTAAGCACGCTTGCCATTGTAAAAAAAGAAACTAATTCTTGGAAATGGCCAATAATTCAATTGGTTTTTATGAGTGGATTTGCCTATTTAATTGCTTTAACGGCTTTTCAAGTTTTAAAATAAATTGGCTCTATTTTTGATGAGTTTTTCAAAACCAATTGCTATGATCAAATTTTTATACTTATTTTTAATAGTTTTTCTTCTGCAAAATTCTGTTGTTTTTTCTCAAAGTAAAATTAATAAATCTAAAAAAGAACTCAATACTAATTCAGGTTCGAAAACAACAACTACCACTTCAAGCTCTAGTAATTCTAACAATAATCGTTCTAATAATTCTAATGTTTTTGCAGATATTTTTGTAAATATTACTTGGGGGATTTTTAAATATGGCTTTATTGGGGATTATAAAAACGAAAATCATTTGAATTATAACTTGACGAAATATCCATATTATAATGGAAAATCTGGAAATTTTGAAAATGCTCAAATGGATTCTGTTTCTAAAAACAAAGCAAGATTAGACATAGAAAATAGTTTTGTTTACAACAGTAATTCGTTGTTTGGAAATCATCTTAAAGCTAAAATTAGACCTTTTCAATATTTATATTTTCAAAGCGATTTTCACCAATTATTTGAAATTAATAAAATTGACAATACAAATTCGCGTTTGTCTTTGTTTCAATTTAACTTAAATTATGATAGAATTAGATTTGAAAAGTTTAACTTTGGTTGGAATCTTGGCGCAACTTATGTTGGAAATGAAGTTAAAAAAGTGGGATTGGCTTACGGATTAAACGCTGAATATTTTATGAACAATAACCTTAGTTTTTCTGCAGCATCTAAATGGTCTCAGATTAATAACTTGCCAGTTAATACATTAGAATTTCAAAGTAAGTTTCACAAAAAAAACTACTTTTTCTCTTTAGGATTAGAACATTTAAAGATTGCAACACCAACATATAATTTTATTGCTCTTGGTGGCGGAATATATTTTTAAAACACAACTATGAACATTCAAGAAATATTAGTTTACATAGTTTTAATAATTGCAATTGCTTTCTTATATCAAAAGTTTTTTGGCAAAAAAAAACCTAAGAAAGATTGTGGCGACGATTGTGGTTGTCATTAATCTTCAAATAAAATTTGAATAAACTTCTTTTTAAAATCTACATCAACACCAACTTTTGGATATGGCAAAACGCTAATTGTTTTTATCTTTTTAGGATAATAATTTTCAAACCACATCGTGTTTTTATCTAAGTTTTGATTGTTAAAAACAATTTTTTTTTCTTCTACAAATTTCTTGTCATTATAAACTTCAACAACAACTGAAACTTCTCCTGCCCAAGCGCAAACTACATTTTCTGGACAACGTGAATCGTTTAAAATGCTTTTCAATTTGAGATGAAATCCTTTTTTTGAAATGCACTTTTTGGATGTAATATTAACTTGCGATTGAGAGAACGAAAATAAACTTACTGAAAGAAATAATAATAAAAATAGCTTTTTCATAATGGTAAAGTTACTCAATTTTTACAAATAAATTACTTGCAATTTTATTAGAAATAGTCATTTCTTGAGTGTTAATTTTAATTTTTAGTGACAAATCAAAATCTTCTTTAGATATAATTTCGATATTGGTTCCTAAAGAAATTCCTTGTTTGTCAAGATATTTCAAAAATTCTGACGAAGTATCTTTTACTCCAACGCAAATTCCTATTTGACTGGCTGATAAATCACAAAGCAATTGTTTTTCAATTTTGATAATTCTTCCGTTTGCGTCTGGAATTGAATCGCCGTGTGGATCTTCGGTAGGATTACCCAAAAAATCGTCCAATTTATTGATTAATTTTTCAGATTTTATGTGTTCTAATTGTTCTGCAACATCGTGAACTTCATCCCAAGAAAAATCTAATTTTTCTACCAAGAAAACCTCCCATAATCGATGTTTTCTAACAATCATTTTGGCAGATAATTTTCCTTTCTCGGTGAGTGAAACACCTTGATATTTTTTATAATTTATTAAATCTTTTTCTGCCAATTTCTTCAACATATCGGTTACAGACGATGCTTTGGTTTCCATTTTTTCGGCAATTGCATTGGTGCTCACTTCGTTGACTAAAACTTGTGTAAGATGGTAAATAGTTTTTAAATAATTTTCTTCTGAAAATGTCATTTGATATTTTTTAGTTAAACCTCAAAGGTTTTATAAAATTTTGAGGTTTGTGGTAGTAATTTAATTCTTTACAATAAACAACGGAATTGATATTTTATGACGCAATTTATCGACAGTTGTTCCAAATAATATATCTTTAAAACCAGTGTGACCGTGAGTTCCCATTACAAGAATATCAAAATTTCCTTCGTTTATTATTTTAGCAATTGTGGCATTTGGTTTCCCAAATCCTAATTTTGTTTCTACTTTATATCCTTTTTGAATAAGCATTTCTTGATAGTCTTTCAATAATTTTTCGTCAATTGTGGTTTCGTAATCATTAACGTTTTTTCCATAAATCATTGCGCCAACCGTTTCTACAACATGAATTAAAGTGTATTTTGCTTCCATTCCACCAAGTTCAAATGCACTATTAATTGCAATTTCATCTGCAGATGAAAAATCTACCGAAACTGCAATGTTCTTTTTGGTAGAAATTCCAATTTGAGAAAATTTAAGTTGCAAATTGTGTGGCGAATGTTTATCGATATTATGTTTTGCCTTGGTAATAAATGGTTTAAAAACGATATAAAGCAATAAAATTAAAAATCCAAATGCCAACGGAACAACAGTAAACCAAAGAATTATTGGATTGCTAGAAGTTTCTAACCAACCTTTAATTTCGTTGAAAACCAATTTTGCGTTTAGCGATACAATAATTAATGCCACAGTCCAAGAAGCAATTTGTGTGATTTTAGATATGTGAAATCCTTTCATTTTAGATTTATCTGAAACAAAATGAATTAACGGAATTATTGCAAAACCAAGTTGTAAGCTCAAAATTACTTGACTTAAAATTAGCATTTTACCAGTTACGCTTTCGCCAAATATTGAGATAATAATTACTGCCGGAACGATTGCAATGAGTCGAGTTATGATACGTCTAACCCAAGGTTGAATTCGCAAATTCAAATAACCTTCCATAATAATTTGTCCCGCCAAAGTTCCAGTAATTGTAGAACTTTGTCCAGCAGCAATCAACGCTACTGCAAATAAAATTGGCGCCCATTGTGTTCCTAGCATCGGTTCTAAAAGTCGGTGTGCATCTTGAATTTCAGCAACTTCAAACAATCCGTTTTTATAAAATGTGGCTGCCGCCAAAATTAATATCGCCGCATTTACAAAAAAAGCCAAGTTTAATGCGATGGTAGAATCTATAAAATTATATTTCAGCGCTTGCTTAATTCCGGCTTTGCTTCTATCAAATTTTCGAGTTTGAACTAATGACGAGTGTAAGTATAAATTATGTGGCATTACTGTTGCACCAATAATTCCGATGGCAATATAAAGTGCTTCTTCGCTTGGTAAACTTGGAATTAAACCTTTCAAAATGCTTCCCACTTCTGGCTGTGCAAAAACCATTTCAAAAATGAACGAAAATCCAATGATGGCAACTAATGCAATAATAAATGCTTCCATTTTTCGAATGCCTTTATTTATTAAAAACAACAACAAAAAAGTATCTAAAACAGTGATAACAACACCTTGAAGTAACGGAATTCCGAAGAGTAAATTCAATCCAATTGCCATTCCTAGAACTTCGGCAAGATCGCAAGCAGCAATAGCAATTTCGGCAAGAAAATAAAGAATATAATTGATGAATTTAGAATAGGTTTCTCTTGATGCTTGCGCCAAATCGCGTTGCGTAACTATTCCTAATCGTGCGCTCAAACTCTGTAAAAGCAACGCCATAATATTACTCATAAGTAAAACCCAAAGTAAGGAATACCCAAACTGACTTCCACCAGCCAAGTCGGTTGCCCAATTCCCAGGATCCATATATCCAACCGAAATTAAATAAGCTGGACCAAAAAACGCTAATATTTTTCTGAAAACAGTGGTTTTACCTTGCGTAGCAACAGATTCGTTTACTTCTTCTAATGATTTACTCATAGCAATTTTCTTTTTCAAGAAACAAATATAAAAAATAAATTCGATACAAGTAAATATTTTTTTAGCTTTGTCTAAAAATTAATAATTATGAAAAATATTATCTTTGTATTTCTGATATTAATCTCTCCAATTATTGTTGCTCAAACTACAGAACCCATTCAAGCCGACAGACCAGATCAAACAGAAACGCCAGCAATTGTTCCAAAAGGAATGTTTCAAGTAGAAACCGGATTTACATTTCAGAAAAATAATAAATTTAGTAAAAACAATACATTACCAACTGTTTTATGGAAATATGGCGTAAACGAAAATTTTGAATTGAGATTAATTACGGAATTTTTATCAGAAAAAAATTATGATGAAAAACAAGAAGGTTTATCGCCAATTTATATAGGTTTCAAAGTGAAAATAGCCGAAGAAAAAGGAATTGTACCCAAAACTTCTTTCATTGCACATATTAGTTTACCAAGCGCAGCTTCAACAAAATATAAAACCGAATTTTATGCACCAGAATTTCGATTTGTAATGCAACATACTTTGTCAAAAAAAATGAGTTTGAGTTATAATTTGGGTGCAGAATGGGATGGGTTTTCTGCTGAACCAACATTTATATACACCTTAACAACTGGGTATTCTATTACAAATAAATTGGGATCTTATATAGAATTATTCGGTTTCGCACCTCAAAAATCAAAAGCCAATCACAATTTTGATGCAGGAATTACCTATTTGATAAACAATAATTTTATGTTAGATTTGTCTTCGGGAATTGGCATTACTAAAAATGCACCAGATCATTATTTAGCAGTAGGTTTTTCATTTAGAATTTAATATGCAACATTACCATTACATTTTCACAGGTTCAGGATTATCGGCATTAATGACCGTTTATGAAATGATTTTGTCTGGAAAATTTACTGACAAAACTATTTTATTATTGGATGAAAATCCTAAAAAATCTAACGATAGAACTTGGTGTTTTTGGGATAACAAACCATCAAAATTTGATAAAATAATTTCTAAAAAATGGAACGTAGCTCTTTTTGCCGATGAAAATTTTAAACGAAATTTAGATTTGAATCCTTATAATTACAATATGATTCGTGGTTTAGATTTTTATAATATGGTTTTTGATTTAATTTCTAAACAAGATAACATTCATTTTGTTAATCAAAAAGTTACCAGTTTTGAGGAATTAGGAAATCATTGCATTGTAAAAACAGAAACAGAAAATTACACTTGTAACAAAATTTTCAATTCTATATACAATCCAGAAATTGTAAAAAATCAAACGAAATATCCACTTTTATCTCAACATTTTATTGGTTGGTTTATAAAATCTAAAGAAGAAGTTTTTGATAAAAACATTGCTTCGTTTATGGATTTTTCTGTCGAACAAAGAGGAAACACTCGATTTATGTATGTTCTTCCAACTTCTTCAACTGAAGCTTTGATAGAATATACGTTATTTTCTGAAGATTTATTATCCAAAGAAGAATATGAAAATGAAATTCAAGATTATATTAAAAAATTAGGGATTTCAGACTATGAAATCGTCGAAAAAGAGCAAGGAAATATCCCAATGACAAGTTTTAAATTTTGGAAACACAATACTCAAAATATAATAAATATTGGTTCTGCTGGTGGTTGGACAAAGGCAAGTACCGGATTTACATTTAAAAACACTACCAAAAAAGCAAAGCAATTAGTTCGCTATTTATCTCAAAACACTTCGAGAGCGCTCAGTGCGACAGACTTTAGAAAATTTCATAAAGTAGATAAATTTTGGTTTTATGATTTGTTATTTTTAGATGTTTTATCCAGAAGAAATGATTTAGGTTCTAAAGTATTTTCATCATTATTCCAAAAAGGAAATCCAACTTTAATATTTAAATTTCTCGATGAAGAAACATCGTTTTGGGAAGATTTACAAGTGATTTGGAAATGCCCGAAAAGATTGTTTGTTAAAGCATTATTTAGAAGAATTTTGTAATTTAAAATATTTGATAATTTTAGAAATAACGGCAATTAGATACATAAACGTTATAAAAACTAAATCACGAAAAGCTTCTATGGTTTTTATAAGCGCTTCGTTATTTTTTTGCAAGTGATAAAGTAATTTTTTTTTGTTTTCTAGGTCTGAAACATCATAAGGAAATCCTGAAAAAATATGAGGTATTGAAAGCATCAACAACAAGATTGCTATTCCGTACGAATACAACATGTATTGTAACGTTAATTTCAAATTATTCTTTTTTGTAATAATTAGGTAACCTATAAAAAATACAACTAGGAATCCAATTTTAATGTAAAACTTGTCAAAATGTTCTAAAAAATCCATTATTATATATTTTAAAAATGTAAACATAACAAATCTTTATGACTTCTTTAAAAGTTACTTTTAGATTTCTCACTATCTTTGCAATAGATTTTTAAATCTAATATCGTATATCTAATATCTAAAATTAAAAAAATGTATCCAGAAGAAATGGTAAAACCAATGAGAGCAGAATTATCTGACGCTGGTTTTCAAAATTTATATAGTTCAGAAGCGGTAGAAAACGCTATAAAAGCAGAAGGAACAACGCTTGTAGTTGTAAATTCGGTTTGTGGTTGTGCTGCAAGAAATGCTCGTCCAGGAGCAAAAATGAGTTTGGATGGAGCTAAAAAACCTGATCATTTAGTTACAGTTTTTGCAGGTGTTGATAAAGATGCGGTTGATGCTGCGCGTCAACATATGTTTCCTTTTCCACCATCGTCACCAAGCATGGCATTGTTTAAAAATGGCGAATTGGTTCACATGTTAGAACGTCATCATATTGAAGGAAGACCAGCAGAAATGATTGCTGAGAACTTGAAAGATGCTTACGCAGAATTCTGTTAAAATTGCCACAAAGTCGCTAAGACATTAAGGAAATTTAAAAAATTTATTTAAACCATTACGAAAGTTAAGAGAATTAAGAGTAATACTTAATGAAACTAAATATCTTAATGGTTTATTTTTTTAATATCCTCAAGAAATCATCTATAACTAAGTCATAAAAATATTAATTTGATTTTTAAAACATTAAGAAAGTTAAGAGAATTAAGAGTAAATACTTAATGAAACTTAATATCTTAATGGTTTATTTTTTTATATAAAAAGTTATCTTTGCTCAAGAATTCTTCCATTTAGAGTTCAAAATATTTCTGTAACAACGCACTAAAGTGCGCCGCCAAATAGTTTATAGCATGCAACTGTACAACACCTTAAGCGCAGAAGAAAGAGCAGAATTAATTGATAGTTCTGGAAAACAACGACTTACGTTGTCTTTCTACGCGTATTCTAAAATTGAAAATCCCAAAGAATTTCGTGATAATTTATTTCTGGCTTGGAACAATCTTGAAGTTCTTGGCAGAATTTATGTTGCCGCAGAAGGAATAAACGCACAGTTGTCGCTTCCGGCAGATCATTTTTATGCTTTTAAAGATTCGATTGAAATCTATGATTTTATGAAAGGAATTCGGCTGAATGTTGCTGTAGAACACGATGATCATTCGTTTTTAAAACTTACTGTAAAAGTTCGAGATAAAATTGTTGCCGATGGATTAAATGATGATTCGTTGGATGTAACTAATATTGGAATTCATCTGAAAGCTAAAGATTTTAACGATTTACTAGACAATCCAAATACGATTGTTGTAGATATGAGAAATCATTACGAAAGCGAAATTGGTCATTTTGTAAATGCAATTACTCCAGATGTTGAAACTTTTAGAGAAAGTTTACCCATTATTGAAGAACAACTTCAAGAACATAAAGAAGATAAAAACCTGCTAATGTATTGCACTGGCGGAATTCGATGTGAAAAAGCATCTGCCTATTTCAAAAATAAAGGGTTCAAAAATGTGTATCAACTTGAAGGTGGAATTATAGAATATACTCGACAAATAAAAGCCGAAGGTTTAGAAAGTAAATTCATTGGTAAGAACTTTGTTTTTGACCATCGTCTTGGCGAAAGAATTACAGAAGATATTGTTTCGCAATGCCATCAATGTGGAAAACCTTGCGACAATCACACGAATTGCGAAAATGAAGGTTGTCATTTATTATTCATTCAATGTGATGATTGTAAGCAAGTTATGGAAAACTGTTGTTCTGTTGAATGTCGCGATGTAATTAATATGTCTTTGGTAGAACAAGTCAAATTGCGCAAAGGAATCAAGAATGGGAATATGATTTTTAGAAAAGGAAAATCAGACAAGCTTTTATATAAAAATTCTGGAGACTTATCTGATATATCATTAGCAATTGCAGCTAAACCTAAAGACATTCGTCAAAAGATAAAAATTAAAAAAGTGCTTATCGGTAAAGGAGAACATTATTATCCTAAACCTCAAGTTGCATTATTTCTAATAGAAAATGGCGAATTAAAAATTGGCGATAAAATTCTAATTTCGGGTCCAACAACTGGAAATCAAGAATTTATTCTAGAAAAAATGTTAATAAACGGAAAGGATTCTCAAAGTGCTATAGTTGGAAATAAAGTTACTATGAGTTTGCCATTTAGAATTAGATTGTCTGATAAATTGTATAAGATTTTAGACTAATTATTTTAAAAATACACTATTTAAAATTCCAAATTCAAAGCCATAAACTGCTAATTGAATTTGGGATTTTTTTATTGGAATTTATTTTGTAAAAATACTATCTTTACCAATTAATCGTTTTATGAACTAAAGTTGCATTTTGCAACATTACATATATAATTATGGCTTGTACAAGTTGTTCAACCTCAGATGGCGGTGCGCCAAAAGGTTGCAAAAATAATGGAACTTGCGGCACCGATAGCTGCAATAAATTAACTGTTTTCGATTGGTTGGGAAATATGAATTTACCAAACGGACAAACTCCTTTTGATTGCATTGAAATAAGATTCAAAAATGGAAGAAAAGAGTTTTATAGAAATACTGAAAAACTTACATTAAGTATTGGAGATATAGTCGCTACTGAAGCTTCTCCAGGTCATGATGTTGGTATCGTAACTCTTACTGGTGAACTGGTAAAAGTACAAATGAAGAAAAAAGGTGTTGATCACACAAGCTCAGACGTAGCAAAAATTTATAGAAAAGCATCTCAAAGAGATATCGATATTTGGAGTGATGCTCGTGATAAAGAAGAGCCAATGAAAGTAAAAGCTCGTGAAATTGCTATTGCTTTAAAGTTACAAATGAAAATTTCTGATATTGAATTTCAAGGCGATGGATCAAAAGCGATTTTTTATTACACAGCCGAAGACAGAGTAGATTTTAGACAATTAATAAAAGAATTTGCACAAACATTTAAAGCAAGAATAGAGATGAAACAAGTTGGTTTCCGTCAAGAAGCAGCTCGACTTGGAGGAATTGGTTCTTGTGGTCGCGAATTGTGTTGTTCTACTTGGCTAACCGATTTTAGAAGTGTAAATACTTCTGCTGCACGTTACCAACAACTGTCATTAAATCCTCAAAAATTAGCTGGACAATGCGGAAAGTTGAAATGTTGTTTAAATTATGAATTAGATACTTATCTAGATGCATTAAAAGATTTTCCAGATTTTGACACTAAAATTCATACCGAAAAAGGCGATGCAATATGTCAAAAACAAGATATTTTTAAGGATTAATGTGGTTTGCTTATACAGATAATTTTGCAAATTGGCACGTTTTAAAAATAGAACATGTAAGAGAAATTGTTGCTCAAAATAAACAAAAAATTAGAGTTTCATCATTAGAAGATTTTGCAATTGAACTAGTAGTAGAGCAAGAAGCCAACTTTAATAACGCAATGGGACAAGAAAGTTTAACTCGATTTGACCAACCAAAAAAGAGTAAAACCAAAAACAAAAATAAGAATAAAAACAAAATTCAAAACCCAAATCAAGTAGTAAACCCAAATCAGGAACAAAAACCACAAAATAAAAGACCTATAATTATTAAAAAGAATGAAGATAATAAATAGTTTACTGTTTTTTCTATTACTAATTTTAGTTGTTTCTTGTGATAATAAACGTGTTTTTGACCAATATAAATCTGTTGGAAATTCTTGGCACAAAGATAGTATCATAAAGTTTAAATTGCCTCAACTAGAAAGTACAAAAAAGTACAATCTATTTGTAAATGTTAGAGATAACAATGATTATCCTTTTAGCAATTTATTTTTAATTATTTCCTTAGAACAACCAAACAAGAAAGTAATTGTTGACACTTTAGAATATGAAATGGCAAACCCAGATGGTACTTTGATGGGAGAAGGTTTTTCTGATGTTAAGGAAAGTAAATTGTTTTATAAAGAAAAAGCAACATTCAACCTTAAAGGAGATTATAAAATAAAAATTCAACAAGCCGTTAGACAAACTGGCAAAGTTGCTGGTGTAAATGATTTAAAAGGAATAACAGAAATAGGATTTAGAATAGAATCAATAGATTAAAAAATTATGGCTCAAACTAAAAATAATACAACTATTAAAGACATTAAATATTACTCTAGAAAATTTTGGAGACTGTTTTTTTATACCATTGGATGTGTTTTCCTGTTTTTTTTATTTGCTTCTTGGGGATTATTTGGCGCTATGCCATCATTTGAAGAATTAGAAAATCCAGAATCTAACTTAGCAACCGAAGTAATATCATCTGATGGAGTAACTCTAGGAAAATTCTATAATGAAAACAGAACAGCTATCAAATATAAAGATTTACCAAAATCGCTAGTAGACGCATTGATTTCTACAGAAGACGAACGATTTTATGAGCACTCTGGAATTGATGCTAGAAGAACTTTTGGTGCAGCAGTAAAATTAGGAAAAGATGGTGGCGCAAGTACCATTACTCAACAATTAGCCAAATTGTTATTTCATGGCGAAGGTTCAAAATTTCTTCCTTTTAGAATAATTCAAAAAGCAAAAGAATGGATAATCGCAGTTAGACTAGAAAGACAGTACACCAAAGAAGAAATAATTGCTTTATACTTAAACCAAGTTGATTTTGTAAATGGAGCAGTAGGAATTCGCTCAGCTTCAAAGGTTTACTTCGGAAAAGAACCTCGAGATTTAAAAGTAGAAGAAAGTGCATTAATAGTTGGAATGTTAACAAATCCTTCTCTTTTCAATCCTGTTCGTCGTCCAGAAAAAGCAATAAAAAGAAGAAATATTGTTTTAGGACAACTTGTAAGAAACAATCATCTAGAAGAAAGTGCCAAAGAAATTTTATCAAAAAACCCAATAAAATTAGACTTTCATCCAGAAAGTCATCTTGATGGAACTGCAACATATTTTAGAGAATATCTTCGTGACTATATGAAAAATTGGGTAAAAGAAAACAAAAAACCAAATGGAGATGAATATGATATTTATGGAGACGGATTGAAAATTTATACAACTATAGATTCTAAAATTCAAGAACATGCAGAAGCTGCTGTTTTGGCTCACGTAAAAAATCTTCAAGAAGAATTCTGGATACAACAAAGAAATAATAAAAATGCTCCTTTTGTAAACATTACTTCGGCAGAAACTGATAAAATCATTAAACAAGCAATGAAAAATTCAGAAAGATGGCGTATTTTAAAAGCAGATAATAAATCTGATGAAGAAGTTATTGCCTCTTTTAGTAAAAAAACAAAAATGACAATTTTTACTTGGAAAGGAGAAAAAGACACAGTAATAACACCATTAGATTCTATTCGTTATTACAAACATTTTCTACAATCTGGTTTAATGTCAATGGAGCCACAAACTGGGCAAGTAAAAGCTTGGGTTGGAGGAATAAATTATAAATTTTTTCAATATGATCACGTTGGTCAAGGTGCGCGACAAGTTGGTTCAACATTTAAACCATTTGTTTATGCAACTGCTATTGAACAACTTGGTTTATCTCCTTGCGATGTTATGCTTGATGGTCCAGTAGTTATTAGAAAAGGACGTCATCATGGTTCCTCCAAAAACGCATCCACACCCATCGCGGAAACCCGCGCGTAATCGCCGGGACCGGCACCGAGCGTGAAGCGATTCAGCGCGTGCGCGACCGGATCGATTTCCTCGGAAGCGGACGGAGTGAACGGACCATCGAGCGGGCGCTTCAATCCGTGACCCAAATACTGTCCCGCATTTCCCAGCCATCCCTGCGTGCTTTTGAAAATGGCCGCGCTCATCGCAATCGCGCCGGTCCCGGCGACGATGAATTCGCGGCGCGAGGTCTTTTTCATGAAAGCGATGCAGTCGCGGCGACGGGCATTTCCACGGGAGCCGCGGTCGCTGGAACTGCGAACGGTTCCGCCGATTTCGATTTCCACGGACGCGCGAGAAGGAACGCACCGAAGCCGCTCGCGAGGCCGACGTGCAGGAGGAAAAGCCAGCCGAGAAACGGCGTGATGAACACGAGCGCCAGCATCACGCCGCCGCGCAGCGCCTGCTGCCAGATGTCCGCGCTGGGACTTAGATTGCGCCCGATGCGCAGCGCGAGTCCCGACGTTCCGATGAAGCCAAAAAGGATCGCGCCGAATCCGCCGATGAGGGCGACGATTTTGTAGAGCGGATTGGGAACATTGCCGCTGGTGAGCAGCAGCACGATGAGAGGCCCGTAGGTGAAAACGCCGACGAGCAGCGCGCGCACCGGACGCTGTTCATAGACATCGGCAAATGCGCGCGCGGCCTTCGGCCACATTCCCGCCGCGGCGACCCAGTGGCCGAGCAGGATGAGGAACAAGGCAAGGTGAACTGCGACGAGGGCGAGGACGATTCCGGTGTATGGCATGGGATGTTGAGGTTCGCAGTCACAGACGATGGCGCGCGGCGCGAGGTTACGGGAAAATCGACGCGGTCATTTCGACTTCGCTCCTCTCTGCTCGGAATGACCGCTGGACCAGTCGCTCCGCTCACCCCGCATCGTCGTCTTCCCCCGCCGCCTTCCCGCCTTTCTTCTTTCTCTCCGCGAGTTCCATCCGCTCTTGGTACTCGCGATATTCGTCATCGCTGATCGCTCCCCACGCGTCGTATCGCTTCGCTTGGAGCTTCGCGAGATCCGCGGCTTCGCGGATCGGCACGGCGCGGAACGCGGTGTAGGCCGCGGCCTCTTCGTTGAAAGCGGCGACTTCGGCGGGCGCGGCATTTGCCAGTGCGGGTCGGCGCGATTCCATCGACTGATACCACGTGCCGAGCCGCGCGTTGAGTGTCTGGAGCTTCTGCTGTTTGCGCGCGAGCCGCTCCTGATGCTCGAACTTCATCGACTGGAAAAGTCCGTTCCGATCGTCGGCGCTGAGCGAGAAAGTTTTCACTTC
>NZ_JAYVFH010000086.1:0-3343 GCF_043773265.1 Flavobacterium sp.
ACATAGTTTCCATTGCACCAAGAACACCACCACGTTCTGTAATTCGGTCAAATTCTTGTAAAACTGCATCTTCAACTAAATCGGTTAATTCTTCTATAATAAACGAACCTTGAATTGGATTTTCGTTTTTTGCCAAACCTAATTCTTTATTGATAATCAATTGAATTGCCATAGCACGACGTACTGATTCTTCGGTTGGTGTTGTAATTGCTTCGTCATAAGCATTAGTGTGCAACGAGTTACAATTATCATAAATTGCATACAAAGCTTGTAAAGTGGTACGAATATCATTAAAATCTATTTCTTGTGCGTGCAATGAACGACCAGAGGTTTGAATATGATATTTCAACATTTGAGCTCTTTCGTTGGCACCATATTTATTTTTCATGGCTTTTGCCCAAATTTTTCTTGCAACACGACCAATAACTGCATATTCTGGATCAATTCCGTTTGAGAAAAAGAACGATAAATTGGGTCCAAAATCGTTAATGTTCATGCCACGACTTAAATAATATTCCACATAAGTGAACCCATTAGAAAGTGTAAATGCCAATTGTGTAATAGGATTTGCACCAGCTTCGGCAATATGATATCCAGAAATTGAAACCGAATAAAAATTTCTAACATTTTCTTTGATGAAATATTCTTGCACATCACCCATCAATCGCAAAGCAAATTCTGTTGAGAAAATACATGTGTTTTGAGCTTGATCTTCTTTCAAAATATCTGCTTGAACGGTTCCACGAACTTGCGATAATGTTTTTATTTTTATATCATTATATACATTTTCTGGCAAAACTTTATCTCCAGTAACACCAAGAAGCATTAAACCCAAACCATTATTACCATCAGGTAAATTACCTTGATATTTTGGTCTTGTAGTTCCTTTTTTCTTATAAATTTCGTTGATTTTATTTTCTACATCATCTAAAAGATTATTTTCTTTAATATATTTTTCGCAATTTTGATCGATGGCAGCATTCATAAAAAACCCAAGTAACATTGGTGCTGGACCATTAATTGTCATAGAAACCGAAGTTAACGGATGACTCAAATCGAAACCAGAATACAATTTTTTGGCATCGTCTAAACAACAAATTGATACTCCAGCATTACCAATTTTTCCATAAATATCAGGACGAATGTGTGGATCGTTTCCGTATAATGTTACAGAATCAAAAGCGGTAGAAAGTCGTTTTGCTGGTAATCCCGCAGAAACATAATGAAAACGTTTGTTAGTTCGTTCTGGTCCACCTTCGCCAGCAAACATTCGGCTTGGATCTTCTCCTTCTCTTTTAAAAGGATATAATCCAGACGCAAAAGGAAATTCACCTGGCACGTTTTCTTGTAAATTCCATTTTAAAATATCGCCCCAAGCTTGGTACTTTGGTAACGAAATTTTTGGAATTTGAGAATGAGATAAACTTTCTGTATGAGTGGCAATTTTTATTTCTTTATCACGAACTGTAAAACTGTAAAACGGATTTTTATATTTTTTTACTTTTTCGTTCCAAGTTAAAATTATTTCCCAATTGTAGGCATCGAGATTCATTTTTACACGGTCGAATTCTTTTAATAATAAATCCATTAACAATTGTCCCTCGACTGCGCTCGGGATGACAGACTCACTTTCAATTCCTGACTTGTTTATTTGAGGAACTTTATTAGAAACACTTTCAATGGTTTTATAAATTCCATATAATTTTTGAGCTACTTCTACTTGAGAAAGTGCAATTTCATCATATTTTCTATTATTTTCTGAAATTTCAGATAAATATCTTGTTCTGTGTGGCGGAATTACATAAATTTTCTCACTCATTTCACGAGTAATTTCGAAAGTCGATTTTAAATCGGCTCCAGTTTTTTCTACAATTTTATCCATTATAGATTTGTAAAGTGTGTTCATTCCTGGATCATTAAATTGTGATGCAATTGTACCAAATACTGGCATTGAATCTGGATTTTCATCCCAAAGATTATGATTGCGTTGGTATTGTTTTTTCACATCACGAATGGCATCGAGTGCACCACGTTTGTCAAATTTATTAAGCGCAACTAAATCGGCAAAATCCAACATATCAATTTTTTCTAACTGAGTTGCAGCACCAAATTCTGGTGTCATTACATATAACGAAACATCAGAATGTTCAATAATTTCAGTATCAGATTGACCAATTCCTGAGGTTTCAAGAATAATGATATCATATTTTGCAGCTTTTAATACTTCAATAGCTTCGTTTACATATTTTGATAATGCCAAATTAGATTGTCTTGTAGCCAATGAACGCATATAAACTCTAGGATTGTTAATTGCATTCATACGAATTCTATCGCCTAGAAGTGCTCCGCCAGTTTTACGTTTTGATGGATCAACAGATATTAGTCCAATTGTTTTTGTTGGAAAATCTATTAAAAATCTTCGCACCAATTCATCAACTAAAGATGATTTTCCTGCACCACCAGTTCCTGTAATTCCGAGAACAGGAATTTTTGAAGTTCTGTTTTTGGCATGAATTTTATCTAAAGTTTCTTTGGCAATTTCTGGAAAATTTTCTGCTGCAGAAATTACTCTAGCAATTGCTGTTGGAATTTTATCTTCTAGATTATTAATTTCACCATTTAATTTATCTCCAATTGGATAATCAGAACGTTTTACTAAATCGTTTATCATTCCTTGTAAACCCATGGCACGACCATCATCTGGAGAATATATTCTTTCGATTCCATATTCATGTAATTCTGAAATTTCTGAAGGAAGAATTACACCACCACCACCACCGAATATTTTAATATGTCCAGCACCTTTTTCTTTTAATAAATCGTGCATGTATTTAAAGTACTCATTGTGTCCGCCTTGGTAAGATGTCATTGCTATGGCATTTGCATCTTCTTGAATGGCAGTGTTTACTACTTCTTCAACACTTCTATCGTGTCCAAGATGAATAACTTCTACACCTGTAGATTGTATAATTCTTCGCATTATATTGATTGCTGCATCGTGACCATCAAAAAGTGATGCTGCTGTTACAATTCTTACTTTATTTACAGGAATGTATGGTATTTGTGGTTCCATTTTGTTATTATGATAATTTAGAGAGCGCAATTTACGAATTTAATAATTTTTAGATGATTTAATTGATTTAAAATTTGAGGCATTATTTTTGTTAAATATAAAAGAATAGATTAAAAAATTTAAATTATGAAAAAAATAGTATTATTAACCGTTATGGCATTCACTTTTTTAGGTTGTGCCGAATTACAACAAGCTGCAAATCAAGTTTTAGAACAAGGAAATATTGATATTGCTGGCGGATTGAAAGAAGCTTTAAATAATGGAATTAGT
>NZ_JAYVFH010000087.1:0-10004 GCF_043773265.1 Flavobacterium sp.
ATCTGGAATTATTAACGAAATTAAAATGGCGTAAACTGGTAATCTTGCAGAGCAAGTTGTAAATGGCGTAACCAAAATTGTTATTAATCGTTCTTTCCAATTTTCAATATTTCTGGCACTCATAATTGCAGGAATAGCACAAGCAGTTCCAGAAATTAATGGTACAACACTTTTACCCGAAAGTCCGTAACGTCTCATGATTTTATCCATCAAGAAAACTACACGACTCATGTAACCACTTTCTTCTAATACAGAAATAAACAGAAATAAAAACGCAATTTGAGGTACAAATATTACAATTCCGCCAATGCCAGGAACAATTCCTTCGGCAATTAAATTAGTGAATTCGCCACTTGGCAAATGCTTTTTGGCATACGAAGCTAAATTGGTAAAGGTTTCATCAATAAATTCCATTGGAACACTAGACCAATTGAATATAGATTGAAAAATAAGCAACAAAATTCCAAAGAAAATTACATATCCAAAAAATTTATGTGTTAAAACTCTGTCCAATCTTGCTCTAATATCTGTGGCTTTTGAGGTGTCAATTGTTTGACCAATTTTTAATGTATCATTAATAAACTGGTAGCGTTTTATGGTTTCTTTTTGTTGCAAACGCTTTAAATCGTTTTTAGATTTTGTAAAACCACTTTTAATTTCGTTACGTTCAAGATTCAAGAAATTTACATCTTGTGTAATTACCAACCACAATTTATAAAGCAACTGATTTGGAAAAGCACGACGCAAATTATTAAAATAATCAACATCAATACTCGACGCATTTAGGCAAGGTTCAGTAGAAAGTGATTCGTAGTTTAAAATTAAATTTTTGATGGTTTCAATTCCAATATTTTTTCTGGAACTTACTAGTGCAATTTTGGTTTTGAGTTCTTTTTCTAGTAATGGAATGTCGAGTTCAATTCCTTTTGCACGCATTCTGTCACTCATATTTATGACTAATATCGTAGGAATTTCTAAATCTTTTATTTGTGTAAAAAGCAGTAAATTTCGTTTCAAATTTTCAACTTCTGTTACTACAACAGCTACATCTGGAAAATTTTCATCTTTTTTATTCAGTAACAATTCAATTACTAAATTCTCATCAATTGAACTTGCATTTAAGCTGTAAGTTCCAGGTAAATCTAGAATTATTGCTCGTTTATTTTTAGACAACTGACAAATTCCCATCTTTTTTTCAACAGTAATTCCAGGATAATTTCCCACTTGTTGTCGCAAACCTGTAAGCTGATTAAAAACCGAAGTTTTTCCAGTATTAGGATTTCCAATTAACGATACTTTTATATTTTTTTGAGACATTAACGAGTTTATTTTTCCAGTGTAATTTCAATTTCTTTGGCAGTTTCTAATCTAATAGCAACATGCGAATCATTAAAAATAAAATACAACGGATCGCCAAACGGCGCTACTTGAACCAACTCAACCCTATTTCCTGGCAAGCAGCCCATTTCTAGTAATTTCAACGGAATTTCGTCAATATTTACATCGGTAATGATTCCTTTTTGACCTTTTTTTAGCTGCGCAAGAGTAAGTTTCAAGTGTTTATTTAGATTGAATTAAAATACAAAAGTACGAATTTGTAATTTAAAACTAGAGGTTTTAGTTAAACATTATGAAGTTTTTAAACACTAATCTCACGAATTTGCACTAATTACACAGGTTAAAATTTCACAAAGATGTTATTGATAATTTGATGTAATTACTTTTCAAAGCAAAAATAATTAGTGAAACGTGTCTGTTTTTTTAGAGGATTAGTGTGAAAATTATTAGAAGCGAATGGCTTGGTTTTTATTTATCAACCTTGTTCCTGATTTCCGTTTCAATATCTTTGCCAAAGTTTTAAACTTTGGCAAAGATTATTTACACTTTAAACGAAGTTCACTGAACTCAAATGAAAATCAATTTAATGTGAAGTAATCACGGCTAATTTTTATTTGTCTTCTCCTTTAATTATCGTTTTCACACAACCACAAAATATCTTCAAGCAATTGTTTCACATTTTTAACACCTTTTTCTGTTGGTTCATCAAGATTTGTTCCGTCATAAAAACCTCTAACTCTTCGTTTAGAATCTACCAGAACAAAATTTTCTGTATGAACCATATCATATAGTTCCTCAGGTTTTCCAGTTTTTACTGCCAAATAAGATTTTCTTGCAATATAATAAATGTCTTTTTTATCGCCAGTCACCAAGTTCCATTTAGTATCAATTACACCTTTTGCATTAGCATAATTTTTTAAAACTTCAACAGTATCAATATCTGGAGTAACCGAATGTGAAAGCAATAAAACCTTATTATTGTTTTTTAATTGTTCTTGCAACCAAGCCATATTATTAGTCATTTTAGGGCAAATGGTTTTGCAAGAAGTAAAGAAAAAATCGGCTACATAAATCTTGCCTTCATAGTCTTTTTGAGTAATTGTTTTTCCGTTTTGATTGGTAAATTTAAAATCGGCAATTCTATGATTATTAGCTACATATTGAATTGTAGAATCAACCAATTCAGTATTTACATCACTCGGATTGTATATCGGTAACTTTTTGTTAGGTTTCAACACAAAGTAAAATGCGGTAATAGTAACAATAGAAAAAATCACAAAAAAACTAAATAGGTATTTATATTTTTTTAAAATCATTATAATAATTTTTCTACAAAGTTAATTAATCGTTTTACAAAAATAAATTAAGGAATGTTAAACCTATAATTAATACCAATTATTTACATATATTTGGGAAAAATTATTAAAAATGAAAAACTTTATACTTTTTATTGCGTTATTAAGTTGTATTACGGTATTCCCACAATTTATTCAAAGCGCACCTTGGGTTTCAAGCAATTCAAATGCTAAATCTGGTCAAGCCAATATTGATGAATTGGTTCAATCTTTTAATACTTATTGGAGTTCTAGAGATTACAAGAAAAAAGGAAGCGGTTATAAACCTTTTATGAGATGGGAATACCATTGGAGAAACAACACAAATCCTCAAGGATTTTTAGCTACTCCACAAGAAATGTGGGAAGCATTTAATCAAAAAAACGCTCAAAAAAACAATAAATTAAGCACTTCTTTGTTAGTTCCAGCAAGTAATTGGGAAGCAGTTGGACCTTTTTCTCATACAAATTCTGGTTCTTGGTCATCTGGACAAGGTAGAGTAAATGTTGTTTATGTTGATCCTTCTAATTCAAATACAATATATATAGGTTCGCCAGCAGGAGGAATTTGGAAATCAATAAATGCAGGTTCAACTTGGTCTCCACTTTCAGATAATTTACCACAAATTGGAGTTTCTGGAATAGCAGTAGATGCAAACAACTCAAATATAATTTATATTACAACTGGTGATTGCGATGGTTCTGACACCTATTCTATTGGTGTAATGAAATCTATTGATGGTGGTTTAACGTGGAATACAACAGGACTTGTATTTGCAGGAACAAATACCTTTGCAGGAGATATTTTAATAAACCCTACTAATTCTAATATGTTATGGGCTGCAACATCTAATGGTATTTATAGAACTTTAAATGCTGGTTCAACTTGGACTTTAGAGCAAACAGGAGATTTTTCGCAAGGAAGAATTCGTTTAAAATCTGGAGATGCAACTACCGTTTATGCGGTTTCTAACACTCGTTTTTTTCGCTCAACAAACTCAGGCGATACTTTTACAACAATAACAACTGGACTTCCATTTTCATCAGGAAGACTTATAATGGATATTACAGCTGCAAATGCTAATTATATTTATATTTTAAGCGCAACCGCTAGTGGAGGAATGCAAGGTATTTATCGTTCAACTAATGGTGGAACGAATTGGACTAAAACGTCTGGAACCAACGATACTTTTGATGGTTCAACTCAAGCATATTATGATTTAGGATTAGCAGTATCACAAACCGATGCAAATGAAATTTATACCGGTTGTTTAAATCTATGGAAATCACCAGATGGCGGTGTAACGTTTTCAGTATTAAATAGCTGGAGTTCACCAGTTGGTGCCGCATACACTCATGCTGACATACATTATTTAAGATTTTTTGGTAATAAATTATACTGCGCAAGTGATGGTGGTGTTTATGTTTCAGAAAATAATGGAGCTTCTTTTACTGATAAAACAGCAGGTATACAAATAAGTCAGTTTTATAAAATTGCTGTGTCTAAACAAACAGCTTCAAAAATGGTTGGTGGACTTCAAGATAATGGAGGACATGCATACAGTAGTGGACTTTGGAAAAATTATTATGGTGCAGACGGAATGGACACTGCAATTGATCCTAATAATAGTAATATTTTCTATGGTTTTATACAAAGTGGTGGAAGTTTATATTCTAGCAATAATGCAGGAAATTCATTATCTGGCGGATTTGGCTCTCCAGTTGGTGAAACAGGAAACTGGGTTACTCCATTAGTAATGAATAATGCAAGTGAATTGTTTGCCGGATATACAAATTTATATAAACTTACCGATGGCGAATGGTTACTTCAAAACTCTAACACAGTTGGCTCAGGAAACATTGAACTAATTACTATTGATCCTTCAAATGACAACAATATGTATGTTGTAAACGGAACAAGTATTTATAAAAGTATTGATAAAGGAATTACTTTTAATTTTGCTTATTCAGCATCTTCAAATATTACTTCTATAGATGTTCATTCTAGCAATAGCTCTATTGTTTATATAACAACTCAAGGCACAACTGGTCAAGCATTAAAATCAATAAATGGAGCAACAAACTTTACTTCTTTTAGTGAAGGATTACCAAATATTGGAAAAAATGTTATTGTTCATCAAGGAAGAAATGCTAACAATCCTTTATATTTAGGAACTAGTTTAGGTGTTTATTATCGTGATGACACTATGGCTTTGTGGGAACCATTTGATACAAATTTACCAAATGTTTCAGTTACAGATTTAGAAATAAACTTAGAAGACGAAAAAATTGTAGCGGCTACTTTTGGTAGAGGAATTTGGCAATCTTCAATACCAGTTTTAACTCCAAATGATGATATTAAATTAACCGAAATTCAAAATCCGTCGTCTGTTAATATCAATTGTACCGATTCAGTTACACCACAAATTTTGGTTAAAAACAATGGTTTGAATGTAATTAATAATGTAACATTTAATTACACAATCAATTCAACTTCACATGTCTATAATTGGTCTGGATTAATTAATCCAACACAAACATTAGCAATTAGTTTACCTTCAGAAACACTTCCAAAAGGAATATACACATTGTTGGTGAATTCTACAATTGCCAATGATGCTTTTAGTGATAATAATAATGGTAGTTCAGTATTTTATTTAAATGATAACGGAACGGTAAATACTACTAATACTTTTGAAAGCACTGCAGACGAGCTATTAGAATATAATGAAGGAAGCGCAACTGGAGTTTGGACAAGAGGAATAAGAGCAACAGGAAGCTTGGCAACAGGAACAAATAATGTTTATACTACAAATTTAAGTGGAAATTATTTAGATTTAAAAAAGGCATATATTGTTTCTCAATGTTATGATTTGTCTTCTTTATCAAATCCAGATATAAGTTTCAAAATGGCATTTGATTTAGAAAACAATTGGGATATTGTTTATGTTCAATACTCTACAGATTTTGGACAGAATTGGCAAGTATTAGGAACTCCAGGCACAAATTGGTACAACAGCAATAGAACACCAGACACTTCTGGAACCGATTGTAATAATTGTGTTGGAGCACAGTGGACAGGAACAGACACAACATTTAAAACTTATAATTACTCACTTGCAGCACTTAATAGTGAAACAAATATTATCTTTAGAATTGTTTTTCATTCTGATGAAGCAGTTGTTCAAGCAGGTGTGATTTTTGATGATTTTTTAATTTCTGGAACTCTGGCCAATGAAAATTTTAATTTAAATAACATTACAATTTATCCAAATCCGTCAAACGGAATTTATAATATTTCATCTGGCAACACAACAATAGATGAAATCATTGTTTATGATGTGATGGGTAAAACAATAAAATCTAGCACTAATCAATCGCAAAACAATACAGTTCTTAACTTAACTCAAGTTTCAAGCGGAATTTATTTTGTAAAGATTACTGCCAACGAGCAAACTACCATTAAAAGAATAATTAAAAAATAAACTATGAAATTTCAGATAAATAAAACTTCAATCTTCATTTTTTCAGCATTTGTTTGGTTTATTCAAATAAACGCACAACAAAAAAACCCAGGAATCAACCTTGATTTTATGGATAAATCTGTAAAACCGAGTGATGATTTTTTTAATTTCGTAAACGGAACTTGGTTAAAAAACACACCAATTCCTGCTGATAAAACACGTTGGGGTTCATTTGATGAATTACGTCAAAATACAGATAAAGATGCTCTTGCAATTTTAAAAGTAGCTAGCAATAATCCAATTTATAAATCGAATACCGATCAAGGAAAAGCAATAAATATGTTTAAAGTCGCAATGGATACTGTGGCCAGAAACAAACAAGGAATTGCACCTTTAAAACCTTATTTAGCCAAAATCAATGCTGTAAAAAACATTCAAGATTTACAAAAATTAATGATGCAAACCGAAGCAACTGGTGGAAATGTTGGTTTTTTTGGAGTTGGAATTGGTGCTGATGAAAAAAACAGTAATAAAAACTCTGTAAGTATTGGTCCAGGAAGTTTGGGTTTACCAGACAGAGATTATTATGTTTCTGAAGAAAAAGACTCTAAAGAAAAACGTGAAAAATATGTTTTACACGTAGCAAGAATGTTACAATTTCTAGGAGAAAAACCTACAGTTGCTAAAACTAATGCCGAAAAAATATTGGCGTTAGAGATTGCAATGTCAACACCAAGATTGGATAGAGTTGAACGTAGAGATAGTAAAAAACAATATAATCCTACAGCAATTTCCGATTTACAAAAAATGCTTCCTATAATAAATTGGAATACATATGTAAAAGGAGTTGGAATTACAAAATTAGATACAATTATTGTAACGCAACCAAGATATATGGCTGCATTACAAGGAATTTTTAAAGAAAATAAAGTTGAAGATTGGAAAGCGTACATGCGTTGGATGTTGCTAAGAAGTGCATCCGGACAATTATCTACAGATATTGAATCGGCTAATTTTGAATTTTACGGAAAAACTTTAACTGGTGCATTAAAGCAAAGACCACGTCACGAAAAAGCGTTGCAAGTTGTAAATGGAACTATTGGTGAAGCATTAGGAAAATTATATGTAGAAAAAATGTTTCCTGCAGAAGCGAAATCCAAAGCAGAGAAAATGATTAAAAATGTAATTCGTGCCTATGAAATTAGAATAAATAATCTAACTTGGATGTCGCCAGAAACAAAATTGAAAGCAATTGAAAAGTTAAATAAACTAACTATTAAAATTGGTTATCCAGACAAGTGGGAAGATTATTCGGCATTAGCAATAAAAAGTCCAAGTGAAGGCGGAAGTTATTTTGAAAACCTTAGAAATGTTTCTGCTTGGAGTTGGAAAAAAGATTTAGAAAAATTTGACAAACCAGTAGATAAAACAACTTGGGGAATGTCGCCACAAACTGTAAATGCCTATTACAATCCTTCTTATAATGAAATTGTATTTCCAGCAGCAATCTTGCAACCACCATTTTATGATTATAAAGCAGACGAAGCTGTAAATTATGGCGGAATTGGAGCCGTAATTGGTCACGAAATCTCTCACGGATTTGATGATCAAGGCGCAAGCTACAACTCTGAAGGAAATCTTATTGATTGGTGGACAGCTGATGATTTAACCAAGTTTACTGCACTTGGAACAGCATTATCAGATCAATATTCGGCATTAGAACCATTACCAGGTACTAAAGTTGATGGTAAATTTACACTTGGAGAAAACATTGGTGATTTAGGCGGAATTAATGCTGCTTATGATGGTTTACAATTGTATTTAAAGGAAAACGGAAACCCAGGATTAATTGATGGTTATACACCAGAACAACGTTTGTTTATTTCTTGGGCAACTATTTGGAGAGGAAAAATTAGAGACGAAGCGTTGAAAAATCAAGTAAAAACTGATCCACATTCGCCAGCAATGTATCGAGCTTATGTGCCACTTTTAAATTTAGATACTTTTTCTCAAGCTTTCGGAATTAAAGAAGGTGATGGAATGTATATTGCTCCTGAAAAGCGAGTTAGAATTTGGTAATTTTTAACAATTAAAATTATAGTATAGAATTTTAAAACCATTAAGATATTTAAGGAAATTGAGTTGTATAACTCTTAATGAAACTTAAATATCTTAATGGTTTTTAAATTTATGCTTTTTAATAAAAAACTAAATGTGATAAAGGAATTCATATCCCAAAACACTTTCAACTTTAGAACTTAAAATAATTTTACCAATAGATGATTTTGTCTCATCAAATTCTGGCAAAGCTAATTTTTCTTCAACAGCTTTTTGAATATAATATTCTTTTCTAGAAGGATGAAACGGATAAACAGCATTATAAATTTCGTTCCAAATTTGATTGTTATTTTCATTCTGAACTTGTTTCAGAATCTCTTCAATAATTCCAATACAATCCTTTTGATGAATTAAATTTATTGGTGCATCAGGATTTTCAATGTTTTTTCTACCAGATAAAAATTTTACAGGATTTCTATCTTCGCCAATTAATCCGCCAAAGCGAAGTATAATTGTTTCAAAACTTTGATTTTCTAACAGAATGTTTTCTACTTCTAATAATTGTTTTCCACTTTCGGTTTCTGGATTTGGATTTGTTTTTTCTGTCTTGCCGAGCGCAGTCGAGGCATCGTCTGAATAAACAGCAGTTGAACTCACAAAAATTACTTTTTTAACAGATGATTTTTTTATAAATGGAAGTAGTGTTTGAATTTTTTCTACAAAACTTTCTTTATAATCGCCTCTTAACTTTGGAGGAATATCAATAATTAAAATTTCAGAATTTTCTAAAAAAACTTCTATTTTACCTTCAACTTTTTTTTCTAATAAATTAATTTGAAAAGAAGTGATTCCAGCATTTTGTAATACTGAAATTTTATCAAATGAAGTTGTTGAACCATTAATCAAAAATCCTTTTTCTAGTAAAGATTTTGCTAAAGGTAAACCTAACCAACCACAACCTAAAATACTTATTTGTTGCATTATTTTATAACATTGTTAGTAATTCCAATTGCATTTACTAGAACTGGTGGCGGAGTTGGTTTTACTTTTTGTTTCACAATAACAGCATCTGTCAAGACAAATGGTTTAGGAATCATCCAATTACTTCTTTTTGCTATAGTAAACAAAGGATTTGTCATTAAATCAAACGAACTTTCCACCAAATTCATATCCAATTTATCAGAACTTGAAATAGAAAATTCCATTACAAGCGGAATATTATCTACAACATAATAACTCAAAAGCTTGTTTGTGTTTTTAGAAATAATATTACTTTTTAACGCAATCGATTTTACTCCATTAGCTTTAAAACTAGTAACTTTAGTATTTGAAAAAATATCATATCGGTTTACTTTTCGGTTTGGTGTAATGATAATTTTTAGATAACGTTGGTTACCAATAATAGAATCTTTTAGAAATTCAATGCTGGGTTTTGCAATGTTTTTTAAAGGTGCATCTGCCATAAATGTATATTCAGAACCATATTTACTATACAATTTATTAGTATTTAGATGTTTTGCATTTTTAGGATTTTCGCCTAGATATTCTTTTGTCCATTTATCTAAGTTGGTGTCGTAAGTTGCCCAATTTGCTTTATTTGTATCTCCATTTAATATATAAACCATGCTGTTTGGTTTTGCCTTTCCTGTTTCATAATCATAGGAAAGATGTGCTTTTATAAACATACCAATTGACAGTAAAAAGAAAACTATTGACCAAAATCCTTTGCGAGTAAACGAACCAAAAATTGGTAATAACAAAGTAAAACTTAAAACCGTTAATACAGAACTTCCAACTAGTATTTTTAATCC
>NZ_JAYVFH010000088.1:0-4989 GCF_043773265.1 Flavobacterium sp.
CAATTCTTAGGCAATTAGTATTGTTTACAAAGAACATAAAATTGCCTTGGCTACATGGCTTGTCCTTCTATGATTTAATGGAAATGTATATTACCGGAATCGTTGAAGGTGCAGTTTCTTATCGTGCAACCGCAATTGCATTTAGTTTTTTTATGGCATTATTTCCATTTGCACTTTTTATTTTAAATTTAATTCCTTATATTCCAATTACTGGTTTTCAAGATGATTTTCTTGGTTTTGTGCAACAAAGTGTTCCGCCAACAACTTATGATGCTATTTTTAAAATCATTAATGATATACTTCACAACAGTCATTCGGGCTTAATTTCTATTGGGTTTTTTATGGCAATTTTCCTTATGGCAAATGGAGTAAATGCTGTTCTTGGTGGATTTGAAAACTCTCAACATATTATTCACAAACGAAGATTTTTTAGACAATATTTTATTTCGGTTGCCTTATCAATTATCTTGTCTATTATATTATTGATTACTGTTGCCTCAATAATTATTTTTGAAGTATTTATTCAAAAAACCAAAATTCAAGATGTGCTTTCCGATAAAATTCAATTAATAGAACTTGGTCGTTATGCTTTTGTAATAGCAATGATATTAATTACAACTTCAACATTATTCAAATATGGAATCAAGCAACAACGCAAAACACCATTCATAACAATTGGCTCGGTTTTTACAACAATTTTAATTATTATTTCATCTTATTATTTTGGTATTTGGGTAATTAGATTTTCAAAATACAATGAACTTTATGGTTCTATTGGTACTTTATTAGTTGTTATGTTTTATATTTGGATAAATTCGATGATACTTTTATTAGGATTTGATTTGAATGCTACAATTAATAAAATAAAAGTTACCGAAATGCAAAAAGATACTAAAAATACACAACAAAATGAATAATACTATTATAATTTTTGCAGTTCTGTTTTTGCAATTATCATTTTCTCAATCAGTCATAGGAAAATGGAAAACCATTGATGATGAAACTGGTAAGGAAAAAGGTATCGTTGAAATATATGAAAAAAACGAAAAGATTTACGCAAAAATTATAGAAATTCTTGATACAGAACATCGTGATAAAAAATGTGAGTTGTGTCATGGAGAAGATAAAAACAAACCAATTTTGGGATTAACTTTTATTAAAGGTTTAAAAAAAGACGGAAACGAATACAATGGAGGTCAAGTTTTAGATCCCAAAAACGGTAAGATTTACAGATGTTACATAACACTTATTGGAAAAGATAAACTAAAAATTAGAGGTTATATCGGAATTTCACTTTTTGGAAGAACCCAATATTGGTATCGAGTAAAATAGTTATTTATATGTTACAGGTTTCGAGTTTCAAGTTTCAAATTATCTTGAATTAAATTAGAAATCAATTAATATTTATTCCAACAAAACCTGAAACCCGAAACCTGAAACTCGAAAACCAAAAAAAAAATGCATTTCATAGAAGTAATTTTACCACTTTCATTGCCAAAAACCTTTACCTACTTGGTTTCAGAAGCTGAATTTAATTATATTCAAATAGGAATGAGAGTTGCTGTGCCATTTGGAAAAAGTAAAATTTATACAGGTTTGGTTTTAGACAAACATCCAAATGCACCAACTTTATACCAAGCCAAAGAGATTCATCAAATTCTTGATGAAAAACCACTTGTAAATGAATTTCAAATTCAACATTGGCAATGGATTGCGTCTTATTATATGTGCAATCTTGGGGATGTTTTTAGAGGCGCAATGCCATCAGCATTTATTTTAGAAAGCGAAACCATAATTTCTCAAAAAAAAGGTGATAAAATTGACGAAACAGAGCTGTCTGATGATGAATTTTTAATTTATGAAGCATTACAACATCAAAGTTCGTTGAAAGTGCAAGATATTATGTCAATTCTCAATAAGAAAAATATCTTTCCTGTTGTTCAAAAATTGTTAAATAAAAATGTGCTTACATTGCAAGAAGAAATTCAGGAAGAATACAAACCAAAGTTAATAAGATACATTCGTTTAAATAATGATTTTTCTTCGGATGCAAACTTAATTTCTTTATTAGATTCACTAAAAAGTACAAAACAAAAAGATTTACTGATGCATTATTTTCAATTAAATGCACAAGAAAAAAAGCCAATTTCTGTAAAGCAATTAATAGAAAAATCATGTTCTACAACAGCAATCATAAAAGCACTGGTAGATAAAAATATATTTGAAGAATATTTCATACAAGAAGACAGAGTAAATTTTGATAAAAATAAAGTTGATAATGATTTAGTTTTAAGTGAAACTCAGCAAAAAGCTTTTATAGAAATTAAAGAAAGTTTTATTTCTAAAGAAGTTTCATTACTACATGGCGTTACATCATCAGGCAAAACCGAAATTTATACTAAATTAATCGAAGAATATATAAATCTAGGCAAACAAGTTTTGTATTTACTTCCCGAAATTGCACTTACAACACAATTAGTATCAAGATTAACAGCACATTTTGGAAACCAAGTTGCAGTTTTTCATTCTAAATATTCTAATAATGAACGAGTTGAGGTTTGGAATCAAGTTTTAGAAAATTCTAAAAAAGCTAAAATTGTGATAGGAGCAAGGTCGGCTTTGTTTTTGCCTTATTCCAATTTGGGATTGATAATTATAGACGAAGAACACGAACAAACTTTTAAACAACAAGATCCAGCACCAAGATATCATGCTCGTGATGCAGCAATTGTTTTGGCACAATCACAAAATGCTAAAGTTTTACTAGGTTCGGCAACGCCAAGTATTGAAACTTATTTCAATGCACAATCAAAAAAATTTGGAATGATTTCTGTTTCAGAACGTTTCGGAAAAGCACCTTTGCCCGAAGTTGAATTGGTAGATTTAAAAGAAAATTATTTCAAAAAAAGAATGAAAGGTCATTTTAGCTTGACTTTAATAGATGCTATTTCAGAAGCTTTAAGTTTGGGCGAACAAATTATTCTTTTTCAAAATCGTCGTGGTTTTTCACCAGTTCTAGAATGTATGACATGTGGTCATATTCCTCAATGTACGAGTTGCAATGTAAGTTTAACCTATCATAAATTTAAAAACCAATTGCGTTGTCATTATTGTGGTTATTCTATTGCAAAACCAACCAATTGTCATGCATGTTCAAGTGTAGATATTTCTGCCAAAGGTTTTGGAACGGAACAGATTGAATTAGAATTAGCCGAACTTTTTCCAACCAAAAACATCAAGCGAATGGATCAAGATACAACTCGCGGAAAATACAGCTTTGAAAAATTAATAGATAGTTTTAAAAACCGTGAAATAGATATTCTTGTAGGAACACAAATGCTTGCCAAAGGATTAGATTTTGACAATGTATCATTAGTTGGAATAATGAATGCCGATACCATGTTGTATCATCCAGATTTTAGAGCTTTTGAAAGAAGTTTTCAAATGATGACACAAGTTGCTGGACGTGCTGGTAGGTCAGATAAACAAGGAAAAGTGATTATTCAAACTTACAATGTAAATCACAATACTATTCAGCAAGTTACCAATAATGATTATCAAGCAATGTATAAAGAACAACTATATGACAGACAAATTTATAAATATCCACCATATTATCGATTGATAAAACTAACATTAAAACACAAGGATTTTGATAAATTAAAAGAAGGATCAATATGGTTATATCAAGTATTGCAACAAAATTTGCAAATTCCAGTTCTTGGACCAGAAGAACCAGGAGTTAATAGAATTCGCAATGAGTATATAAGAACAATAATGATAAAGTTACCACAAAACCAATCGATAATAAACACAAAAAAAACTATCCAGAAAATCCTGAATAGTTTTGATGTTATTCCGCAATACAGAACAATAAAAGTTACTGCAAACGTTGATTTTTATTAAGCAATAGCTAAAGCTCTTATTAAATCTTCTTTTTTATTTCGACTTAATGGAATTTTAGTCACACCAATTTCGGCAAACTTGCTGTTAAAACGTTCTACTTTATCAATATTAATAATATAAGATTTGTGTACTCTAATGAACTTATCTTTAGACAAGTCTTTTTCAAAAGATTTCATTGTAGATAGAACAAGATTGGTATCTTCTTCGGTAACAACTTTTACATAATCGCCATAAGCTTCAATCCATTTGATTTTGTTAGTAAACACTTTTAGTTTTTTAAGATTGCTCTTAATAAAGATGTGTTCACCTTCTTCTTCATGGTTGTCTTGACGTAACATATAAAGATCTAATGCTCTTTTAACAGAAGCATTAAAACGTTCTAATATAATTGGTTTTTGAAGATAGTCAGTTGCGTCATAATCAAATGCTTTTAAGGCATATTCCGCTTTAGAAGTGATAAAGATTACTTGAGGTTTAACTTTTAAACCATCAATAAAATCAAAACCACTAATTACTGGCATTTCAACATCTAGAAAAATTAAGTCAACAGTGTGAACTGTCATACAATTTTTCGCTTCAATTGCATTAGAAAAATCACCTATCAAATGTAAATTTGGATGATTATTTACTAACTTTGCAATGACCATTCGCTGTAGCGAACTGTCATCAACAACTACACAATTTAATTTCATACTTTTTTTTATTATAGATTTGGTTTTACAAAAATAAACCTTTTTTTTGATAAAACTAATTTTCATCGGCTTTTTTTGCATTTAAGCAGTATTTTTTTGCATTTAGGCGATTTTTGATAAATTGTAGTTGCAAAATTAAATTATATAATTACCTTTGCACCCAATTTTATTTTTAAACAATATATATTATGAATCATTATGAAACTGTTTTCATTTTAAATCCCGTTTTATCTGATGTTCAGGTAAAGGAAACAGTAAGCAAATTTGAAGATTTTCTTACAAGTAGAGGAGCAAAAATGGTATCTAAAGAGGATTGGGGCTTAAAAAAATTAGCTTACGAAATCCAAAACAAAAAAAGTGGTTTTTACCATTTATTTGAATTCCAAGTAAC
>NZ_JAYVFH010000089.1:0-8365 GCF_043773265.1 Flavobacterium sp.
AATAGAATCAGTAACACTCTTTAATATGATTGGACAAGCAGTTGCAACTTGGGATGTAAAAGATCAAAGTCAACAAAATATTTTATTGCCAATCAAAAACTTAAGCTCTGGAACTTACATTGCAAAAGTAAAAACAGACAAAGGTGATACTAGCAGAAAAATCGTTTTTAATTAGGGTTTAAATGATTGGTTTGACAACCAAAAAGCCACGCAAATTGCGTGGCTTTTTTTTTCTATAAAAATCATGTCTATAATTAATATTATCTTTTTAAAAAAAAGTAAAGTTAGTAAATATATTAAATATTTTTGTAGTATTTTTAATATAATAAAATGTTAATTATGTATTTAAACGTTTAAAAGTGTAGTTTATTCGATTAAATTAAAATTTTAATTAGATTTGTCCAGTAATTAAAACTACCAAAAACAAATTTAAAAAAGATGAAAAACATTACTTATTTATTACTAATTATACTATTAAATTGTAATAACCTATTTTCTCAAGAAATAAATATTACTGGAAATCTAGTTTCAATACCAGATAACGATACTACTCCTGTTATTAGTGATTTTACAGATTTTGGCACACTAAATTCAAGAACATTTACTATTCAAAATACTAGTGCAATTATCTTAACTCTTGGTACAATTTCAATATCTGGTACAAACGCAAATGAATTTTCAGTTACTTCTTTTCCATCTTCATCTATAGCCGGCGGTTCGAGCACAACATTTACAGTTACTTTCAATCCAATTTCTACAGGATTAAAAAATGCAACACTTTCTATTGTTAATAATGATAGTAATGAAAATCCTTATGACTTTTCAATTAAAGGTACAGGAATTAGTAATGAAATAAACATCCTAGGTAATGCAGTTGCAATTATAGATGGAGATACAACGCCAAGTGTTACTGATTGGACTGATTTTGGTTCTGCCGATATAATTTCAGGTGCTGTTTTAAAAATATATACCATACAAAACACCGGAACAATGACACTCACATTAGGAGCAATAAATTTTACTGGTGTAAATGCTTCTGATTTTAAAGTTGTAAATTCTCCAACTTTAAATTTAATTGGTAATGGTTTAACTACTTTAATTGTAAAATTTATACCAAGTGCATTGGGACTAAGAGCCGCAAGAATATCAATTATAAATGATGATAGTAATGAAAACCCATATGATTTTTCAATTCAAGGAAATGGAACAGCACAAACTATGGCAGTATATGGCGGATTAACTGGTACTAATGTTGTACCAGATGGTGACATTAGCACAATAGTTAGCAATTATACTAATTTTCAATCAACAAACGTAAGTTCTCCAATTTATAGAACATTTGTAATAAAAAATTTAGGTGGAACCTCTATAAACTTAACTGGTACACCTATTGTTACAATTTCTGGTTCATCAGAATTTGTTATTTCAACTCAAGCAATTTCTCCTGTACCAGTAACTGGTTCAAGAAGTTTTATAGTAACTTTTACTCCTACTAGCATTGGAGTTAAAACCGCAACAATATCTATAAACAACAACGATACTGGTGTAAATAAAAACCCTTATACATTTGTGATATCTGGAGAAGGAATTCAAAAATTTATTGATACAGATAGCGATGGAGTTTTTGACCATTTAGATTCAGATGATGACAATGATGGTATTCCTGATACTCGTGAACAAAGCTTTGTATCTGGTAATACTGTTCCAATGACAACAGATTTAATTTTATTAAATGAATCTTTTGGAAACAGCACAATAAGAGCAAGAATAAATGTAAATATTCCAACTGCAACAACTGATTATTGTTATGAAGATGGAACTCCTGCACAAGCAATAGACGAATGCGATACCGATTATAGTCTAAATGATGGTAATTATAGCGTTTCCAATACGGCACAATGTGCTTCATGGGCATCACAATATTGGTATACTGGATTAGATCATACCACTGGTGATGTTGATGGTAGAATGGGATTATTTAATGCCACAATTAGTACAACGGCAGAATTTTATAGAACAGTAGTTCAAGGTGTGATTCTTGGTGCTCCAGTAACTTACAGCTTTTGGGCTTTAAATCTTGATAGAACAGACGCACCTAATATTGGAACTAGACCAAGACCTCAGTTAGAAGTAGATTTTTTTGATTTAAATAATAATATTATTCCAGGTAGCAAAATAATAACCGGAGATGTTCCTCCTTCTAGCACAACTTCTAACTTATCATCTGATTGGCATTTTTATACTATTACTTTTACACCTACTACAACCAACGGATTTTCTATTGTATTTAGAAATAAACAAATTGGTGGTGGCGGAAACGATTTAGCTCTTGATGATATTATTGTAAAACAAATATTAACTGATGCTGATGGTGATGGAGGAGCAGATATCTACGATTTAGATTCAGATAATGATGGAATTGGCGGAATTATTGAAGACGGTTGGAAAAGTTTAAGCAACGGAAAAGATACATTAAATTTAATCCCAATTATATCAGGAGGAACTTGGTTAGATGTAAACAATAACGGATTTCATGATACATGTGAGGCATATTATGCAACATATACCCAAAGAGATTTTGATGGCGATAGTGTACCAAATTATGTAGATTTAGATTCTGATAATGATGCAAATTTCGATGTGGACGAAGCAGGAATTTATAATGGTGATGGTGATGTTAACTGTGATGGTGAAGGTGAAGGTAATGATATAGATAAAGACGGAATATTATCTAAATTTGATACATTTTCAGGTTTTGCTAATGGTATTAAATCCTTACCATTAAACTCCTTATTGATTGGAAATGAAGATTATCTAAAAACATCATCAAAAATTGCTGGCACAACTGATATTTCTTTAACATTATTCTCAAGTTTAGATTCAAATCTAGATGGAATTATTGATGGAAACGCAGATTTAGATAAAGATGGAATACTTGATACTTTTGACACTAACAACAATTATTTTGGTTCTCCAAGAGATTTAAACAAAAAGTTATATCTTGACTTTGACGGAAGAAATGATTATGGTGAAGCAACATCTATTCTAGGTGGATTACCAGCTGCATCAATAATGGCTTGGGTAGATTTAAATACAGATTTTGTTACTGATGGCGTAATTTTTGGACAAGATAAATTTCAAATACGAATCAATACATCAAGAAATATTGAGGCAATTATTAATGGTTCAACTTTAACATACACAGGCGTTAATCTAAATAAAAGACAATGGTATCATGTGTCAGCAACTTTTGGTGCTGGTTCATTAAAATTATATTTAAATGGTTTGTTAGTGGCTACTCAAAATGTTTCTGGAGCTATTAGTGCTGATGCATCACTATTAACTATTGGTAAAAATCCTATTGTAAATAACAACTATTTTAAAGGTAAAATAGATGAATTAAGAGTTTTTAATGTTGCACTCACAGAAAAACAATTACAAAGAATGGTTTATCAAGAAATCAATGATTTTGGTGGACAAGTTAGAGGTGAAATTGTTCCAAAAAATATTGAAACTTTACCTTATATAAATCTATTACGATATTATAGAATGGATGTTTATAAAAATGATATTATTGATGATTTTACAACAACAACATTTGATATAAATAATGGCATGAAAATTTTTAATAACAAAGTTATATGGTATCAAGAAGCACCAATGCCTTTTATTACTGAACGAAATGGTGATTTTGCTACAGCAACAGATAACATTTTAAAAGACATTAGAGGTTTAGATGTAATAGAATTCGATTGGTCTATTATCAAGGTAAAACATAATATTATTGAATTTTCCAACAACACAGATTTAGGTATGTTTGTAGATTCTGGTAAAACCATTAGTGTCAACAACGATAATAAAATTCAAAACAACTGGTATCTAAAACTAGATGGAAAAATAGATTTAAACGGTAAATCTCAGTTAGTTCAAAATATAGAAAGTGATCTTGATCCAACAAGTGCTGGTTTAGTTGAAAGAGATCAACAAGGACATTCAAATTTATTTAATTACAATTATTGGTCTTCTCCTGTTGGAACAATCAATAATACAACTAACAATAATGCATATACAGTTGCTGGTGTTATGAAAGATGGTACAACAGCAACTCCACAAAACATAACATGGACAACTGGATATAATGGTAGTCCAACAAGTCCAATTACTTTAAGCAGTTATTGGATATATAAATTTCAAAATTTAAGTCCTGTATATGCTAACTGGCAATCTGTTGGTTCTTCGGGTTCATTAAATGCAGGACAAGGTTATACATTAAAAGGTAGTGGTGGCGAAGGTCTAACTCAAAATCTATCATTTGTAGGTAAACCTAATAATGGTGCAATTTCAAGTGCAATTGCTGCAAATAATTTAAACTTAAGCGGAAACCCATATGCATCTTCTATTGATGCTAAGCAATTTATTTTAGACAATAGTACATCTTCAACTGGAGCAATTTACTTTTGGGAACATTCTGCAACTAATAATACACATGTAACAGTAGGTTATCAAGGTGGTTATGCAACTAGAAACGCAACAGGCGGTGTTGCTCCTGTTGCTCCTACAGTAATTTCTGGTGTTGGCACAAGTGCTAAAGTACCTGGAAGATATATTCCTGTTGGTCAAGGTTTCTTTGTAAAAGGTTCTGCTACCGGCGGTAACATCACTTTCAATAACAATCAAAGAATATTTATTAAAGAAGACGATATAGATTCGAATACATTATTTAAACAAAATACATTTAAAAATTACACAACACCATTAGTTGAAGTTTATAACAATTCAAGTGACGAAAAACCAGAAGATGAATTTAAAAAAATTCGTCTAGGATTTAAATCTACCGATAATTTTTATAAGCAAGCGCTTCTTGGATTTATGGAGAACAATGCTACAGATAATTTAGATTACGGTTATGATGCAATAAATATTGATTCTCAAGTTAATGATATGTATTTTATAAACAGTGGTGCAAATCTCAATATTCAAGGTGTTGGTTACTTTAATGCAAACAATATTTATCCTTTGGGTGTTAAAAATAATGTTGCTGGTGATGTAGTTTTTAGAATTGAAGAAACCCAAAATTTCGATTTCGTTTTTGAAGCATACATCTTTGATAATGTTACAAATATTTACCATAATATAATGAATAATGATTTTACAATTGCTTTGCCTCAAGGAACAATTAATAACCGTTTCTCATTAAGATTTAAAAACCAAAGTGCATTAGCAACTGATAATTTCAATTTATCTAACGGAATTCAAATTGCTTACACTAATGCTAACAGTGTATTAACCATAAAAAATAACGTTAACGATACAACTGTCGAAACTGTAACATTGTATAACATGATTGGACAAACTGTTTCAACATGGAAAGTAAATGACCAAAATCAACAAAATATTGTATTTCCTATTAAAAACTTAAGCTCTGGAACTTACATTGCAAAAGTAAAAACAGACAAAGGTGATACTAGCAGAAAAATCATTGTTAATTAGGTTTTATATGATTGGTTTGACAACCAAAAAGCCACGCAAATAGCGTGGCTTTTTATATTTATTGAAAGTAATAATTATTTTAATTTAGTTACTAATTCATCAAAATTAACTTGAGTTTGTTCGCCATTCAAAATGTTTTTGAGAGTAAATTTTCCATCAACAACTTCTTTTACTACATATTGAATTTTTCTATTTTCTGCATGTTTATATTGTTTATCAATTTTAGAATTATCTGGATATAAATCAACCTTAATGTCTAAATTTCTTAATTTAGAAATGGCTTGCATTGCTTCAAACGCTTCTTTTTCGCCATAGTTTAAAAACAATACTTTAACCGAAGTTACTACAGTTTCTGGAAACAAGTTCAATTCTTCGAGCACCAAATAAATTCTGTCTAAACCAAACGATATTCCAACACCACTCTTGTCTTTAAGTCCGAAAATTCCAGTTAAATCATCATATCTTCCACCACCACCAATGCTTCCCATAGCAACTGTTTTTGGCGCAGCAACTTCAAAAATGGCTCCTGTATAATAATTCAATCCTCGTGCAAGAGTAACATCCAAATCTAAAATTGCATTTTGCAAACCAAGTTTAGAAACATTTTCACAAATAAATCGCAATTCTTCAATACCTTTTTTTCCATCATCAGAATTTGATAATAATACCGAAAGTTTTTCTAATTTTTGTTCAATATTTCCTGTAAAATTGAATAATGATTGTACTTTTTGCAAAGCAATTTCAGAAATTCCTTTTTCTACCATTTCTTTTTTTACGCCTTCCTCTCCTATTTTGTCCAACTTATCAAGCGCAACTGTAAAATCTATTAATTTATCTGATGCTCCAATAACTTCGGCAATTCCAGATAATATTTTTCTATTATTAATTTTGATAGTAACACCTTCTAATCCAAGAGAAGTAAAAACAGCATCATAAAGTTGCACCAACTCTACTTCTTGCCATAATGATGTTGAACCAACAACATCGGCATCACATTGATAAAATTCTCTAAAACGTCCTTTTTGTGGTCTGTCGGCACGCCAAACTGGTTGTATTTGATAACGCTTAAACGGAAACTCAATTTCATTTTGGTGTTGCACAACGTATCTCGCAAAAGGAACTGTTAAGTCGTAACGCAATGCTTTTTCAGAAATTTTTCCAGTTAATTGTTTGTAATTTATAGTTTGAAGTTCATCCAATGAAACTTTATCCAAATAATCACCACTATTCAATATCTTAAATATCAATCGATCACCTTCTTCTCCATATTTTCCCATTAAGGTTTCAGAATTTTCAAAACTTGGCGTTTCTATTGGTTGATAACCAAATTTTTCGAAATGAGTACGCATCACACCTATTATGTAATTACGTTTAGAAACTTCAATTGGAGAAAAATCTCTTGTGCCTTTTGGTATACTTGGTTTGGATGCCATTTTACTATTGGATATTTGATTTAGAATAAAAAATGAATTAGATAATAATCCTTCGACTGCGCTCAGGAAGACAAACTATATAAAATTTTAAATTTTTATTTAAAATTTAAATTTGATATTGAAATTGAAATTGATTTTTGATATTGCCATTGCAAATATCATACTTTTACAATTATTTTATAAACGAAAAGACACAAACTTGTAACAAAATCTGTAATTTCGTGTCAAATAGTAATCATGAAGGGAATATTTAAAGAAAATATTAAAATTGCTTTTGGTTCAATAAAAACTCAAATGCTTAGAACTGTGCTTACAGTTTTCATTATTGCTATAGGTATTTGGGCTTTGGTAAGTATTCTAACAGTAGTTTCAGCATTAGACAATACTTTGAATTCTAATTTTGCATCCATGGGTTCAAATACTTTCAATATCAACCAATATGAATTTTCTACAAGAAATAATGGTGGTGACGAAGTTGAAAAAATAAATCCAATAATTACTTATCCGCAAGCCAAAGCATATAAAGAAAAATTTGATATGCCTTTAACCCATACTTCTTTATCATTTACAGCTACAAGAACTGCCGAAGTAAAATTTGAAAATAAAAAAACCGATCCCGAAATTCAAGTAGTTGGTGTTGACGAATTTTTTACAACCAACTCAGGTTTAGAAGTTACTTTGGGTAGAAATTTCAATCCATTTGATATTTCAAACAATACTTATGTATGTATTTTAGGAAGCGATTTTGCTACAAAAGGTTTATTAAAAGATGTAAATCCAATAGATAAAACTATTTCGGTTCGTGGAGCAAAGTTTAAAGTAATTGGTGTTTTAAAAGAAAAAGGTTCGACTTTTGGAAACAGTCAAGATTTGCGAATGTTAATTCCTATTCAAGTTGCGCGATCACTTTTTACGCAACCCAATATAAATTATTCAGTAAGCACAATGGTTGACAAAAAAGAATTGCTAGAAGATGCTGTAGATGAAGCTACTATTACAATGCGACAAGTTAGAAAACTTAATCCAGTTGAAGATAATAATTTTGGAGTTTCTAGAAGTGATGATTTAGTGCAACGAATTGCCGAAACTACAGGTTTTTTAAGTATTTCTGCATGGGTAATTGGTATAATCACAATTCTTGGTTCGTCTATTGCATTAATGAATATTATGATTGTTTCTGTAACCGAAAGAACACGCGAAATTGGTGTTAGAAAATCGCTTGGTGCCAAAAAATCAACTATTGCTTGGCAATTTTTTGTTGAAACATTAATTATTGGTCAATTGGGCGGAATTTTAGGAATTATATTAGGAACTATAACTGGTTATTTCATAGCAGTTGCATTAGATTTTGCATTTGTAGTTCCATGGAGTGCAATGACAGCAGCTGTAATTACTACTTTTATTGTAGCAGTAGTTTCTGGTTCTTATCCAGCATTAAAGGC
>NZ_JAYVFH010000090.1:0-8664 GCF_043773265.1 Flavobacterium sp.
TTTCTGGAGTTTGTATGTTAATGGGATTAGGATTGTTCTTGAAAACTCAAAAACATCTAGGTCCAATTGGCCTTCCTCCATTTCCAGAAAAATTATTTGAAAAATCTGCTTTAGGAATTTCCAATAATTTAATGGTTTATTTAGGTTCGTTATTATTTATTCCATTTTTCTTTATTATGGTTTATTATCCATTTGATATAGATTTTACTTTTCTTTTTGGAAACTTAAAAGATGCAAATGGAATATTATTAAAGGACGAAGCTGGAAATTTAATGCCTTACTTAGTACAATTTAGCGATTTGTTTATGATAACAATAGCAGTAATTATTTTAATTTATTTAGGAATTATATTATCTAAAGTTAAAAAAGAAGAATTTGGTAAATTACTTGTAGCAATCATTTTAATTTTATTTTCTGCATTATTTTGGTCTTTTTTTGAGCAAGGTGGAGGTTCTTTAAATTTCTTTGCAAATGGAAATGTAAATAGTCAAGGTTTGAATATGACTCAAGTTAATAATTCTATTAATGCTCTTTGGGTAGTAGCTTTAGCACCAGTAATAGGATTTTTATGGATTTATTTAAGTAAAAAGAAAGCAGAACCAAATACAATTGTAAAATTTGGATTAGGATTTTTAATCTTAGGATTAGGTTTTTTAGTGTTTTATTGGAGTAAATTTATTGCAACACCAAACGGACTAACACCACTTTGGACGTTCCTTTTTGCCTACTTGGTAATAAGTGTTGGAGAACTATGCTTATCGCCAATTGGACTATCGATGATTACCAAGCTATCGCCAAAAAGATTAACAGGAATGATGATGGGAACTTGGTTTTTAGCAAGTGCTTATGGTCAATATGGTGCAGGATTAATTGGTGCCGCATTAGCAAAAGGCGATACTAGTGGAGAAAACTTAACCAATTCTCAAAAACTTATTCAATATACAGATGGATATCAAAGCATTGGATATATTGCAATTGGAGCTGGAATTTTATTAATCCTTATTTCGCCACTATTAAAGAAAGTTATGCAAGAAGTAAAATAAATTTCTTATTTTCGGCATTATTTTTGAAAACAACTTAATAACATAAAAACATAAATACATAAAAATATAAAATGAAAAAAGTAACAATAGTACTAATTCTTTTTCTTGCAAGCTTCACAACCAACGCGCAAGAAGAATTAACATGGCATACAGATTTAAACAAAGCAATAGAAATTTCTAACCAAGAAAGCAAACCTCTTTTTCTATTTTTTACAGGAAGTGATTGGTGTGGTTGGTGTATTCGTTTGCAAAAAGAGGTTTTTAAAACTCCAGAATTTATTGCTTGGGCAAAAGATAAAGTAGTTTTAGTAGAATTAGATTTTCCTAGAAACACAGCACAATCTGCCGAAATTAAAAAGCAAAATAGCGAATTACAACAGTTTTTTGCTGTTCGTGGATATCCAACTGTATGGTTTGCAAAACCCGGTGTTGTTGATGGAAAAACCTCTTTTGAACAACTTGGAAGTACAGGATATTTAGCTGGCGGACCAACAGTTTGGTTAAAAACTGCTAATGACATAATTAGTAAATTTGTTCCAAACCCAAAACCAACAAAAAAAGAAATTAAAGCTGCTAAGAAAAAAGTTACCAAGAAAAAAGCTTAGTTTATAATTTATAGAATCCCTTTTCGCCAGTTGCGTGAAAAGGGATTTTTTCTTTCTCGCAAGTAGCTTTCCAAATCTTTATATACGATTTAAAATTAGAAGCATCAACAACTACTTGTTCTGGTTTCCAAGATTTAAAAACACGTTCCAAACTTAACTTTGGCGAATGTGTAAGAATTAATATATCTGGTTTTTTATCATTCAAATAAATGGCAGAACTATCAATTAAAACTATTTTTTTTCCTTTAAAATAAAAAACATTTCCAATAGATTTTTTATTTTCAATGGAACAAAAATTCGCCACTAAATAAGATTTAATCGCTAAATTATCAGACACATTTTTAAGTATACTATCTGTACTGTAAAGCGAAACTTTTTGTCCTTTTCGTTCTGTAATTATTGACGTTTTGCTCTTGCTAAACACTATAAATTCAGTTGCTTTTTGGTTGTCATGTTTTGTATAAATGGTAACTATTTGAAATAAAATTACAGTTAAAAATGCAATAGATAATTTTTTAAATGATGGTTTTTGAAACCAAATTATCCAACTTATTATTAAAATATAACCACTTATCATCATTAAAGTAGATACAGAAATATCTTTAAAAATAAAACTTTCAAACGATGCAATCCAGCTTATTATTTTGTTTAAAATGGTGATGCTACTTTCTAATAATTTCATTATTGGAAACCAAACTATATCAAATGCCGCAAGTGATAATACTAAAACTCCTAACGCTAAAATAAAAGTTAATGCTGGTAAAATAATTAAATTGGTAATAAAAAATAACCCAGGAAATTGATGAAAATAATAAATTGTCATGGGTAAAGTTCCAATTTGTGCCGCAAATGAAACTGTTATTATTTCCCAAAAATAAGTGACAAATTTATATTTTGGAACCCAAATTCTTGCTAGTAAAGGTTGTAACCAGATGATGAAAAATAAAGCAACATAACTTAATTGAAAGCCAATATCAAATAAATAAGATGGTTCTACAAGTAAAATTAGTAAAACTGAAATCATTAAAGTATTGTAAATATTTACCGTTCTTCTTAAATATAATCCAACAGCTACAAAAGAAAACATGGTAACAGACCGAATAACACAAGGAGCAAGTCCAGCCAAAAGTCCAAAAAGCCACAACGAAATTAATGCAATTATTAGTTTTAAGGTTAAACCAAATTTAGTGTTTGGAATTGGTCGTAGAAGAAAAGTTACAAATAATAGAATAAATCCAACATGCAACCCAGAAACTGAAAGCACATGAATTGCGCCTGCATATTGGTAATCTAGAACCACTTCTTTAGAAATGTCTTGTTGTTGACCAAGAATTAATGCATTTACAACACTTAATTCTGATTTAGAAAATTTATTTTTTTCAAGATTAAAAATTATTTTATTTCTAATTTTAGAGGCATAATAGTTTAAGTTCTTATCTACTAGCGTGCTCAATTGAACGTCTTTTAAATCAGCATAAATTTGAGCATAAATTTGCTTGTTTTCTAAGTATTTTCCATAATCAAACTGGTTGGGATTGTTTGGATTTCTATTTTTATAAAAACTTCCTTTAACTTTTAAATTTGAACCAATTGCAATAGTTGGTAAAACAGTTTCTTTTCTAATGTTTAAAATTAATTCGCCAGTAGATAATGTGTCATTTATTGAAGTTATTTTTACAATATATCTATCGTTTTTAGTTGTGTTTTTTAGTTTTTCTAAAACAGTTACTTCGCAATTATATATTTCATAAAATGCATTTATTTTATAAGTGTAATGATTTAAATTTCTAGTTTCATTATTGCAAATTAAAGTGAATGATCCTATAAAAAATGCAGTTGCTAAAGTAAAAACACCAAAAAATCTTTTTTTAAAAGTAAAAAACGAAACAACTAAAATTAAAAAATTAGCAATTAATAATGAAATAGTAAATTTAAAAGATAATGATGAAAAATGGGAGAATACTATCCCAAAAAGAAAAAAAATAGTAATTTTTATTAAAGGAAATTGTAGTACTTTCATTATGATAAAAGTATACAAATATTTAAGATTAACAAGAAATAAGCTAATTATTCTATAATTCTGTTAATTTGTACAACGCAATTACTATAATAAGTTTCATTAATTGAAGAAATTATAACGCCTTTACTTGATGAGGAATGAATAAACTTAATTTCATTATTATCAACGTCTACAATCATTCCAAGATGATTTATAATTGTTTTACCATTGGTTTTAAAGAAAATAAAATCACCTTTTTTAGCATCATTAGATTCTATAAATCTTCCAATTTTAGACATGTCTATTGATGTTCTGGGTAAAATAATATCATTATCTTTAAATGTTGTGAATATTAAACCCGAGCAATCGTAACCTTTTTTAGTTATTCCGCCATATTTATAAGGACTTCCAATGTTTTTTAATGCATCATTAACCAATTTATCACATAATTTTTTAGCATTATCAGATAATAAAACTACATCATTATTAGAATAACTAACAATAAGTTTTTTATCGGATACAATTTTTAAAAACTCAATTTCTTTGGATTCTTTTTTGTCAATTCTGGCTTTTTGTTCGTCAGATATTTTCTTTAAAACTGTAAATTTATTTGAATTGGTTTTTACATTTTTTTTAGAAGTTGTAACACTTGATGAGGTTGATTTGCAAGATGCAAAAAGAATTAAGAGTAGTAAAGAAAAGAGTAGTGGTTTCAAATTAAATAGTTTTAATAAATAACGTTTCTAAATTCAAATTGTTATTTTGTAGCTTCAATTATTAAAAAGGCAGTTTTTTTACTTGCTCCATAACCACCTAACTTTTGTTCAAATTCTTCGTATTTATTTAAAATTTTTGCTCTATTAGTTTTGTCTAACAATAAATTTAATTCTTTTTTGATGTTTTTGCTTGTACATTTTTCTTGAATCAATTCTGTTACAACTTCTTCATCCATAATTAAATTTACCAGTGAAATGTATTTTAGTGTAATTAATCTTTTGGCAATTTGATACGAAATCCAACTTCCTTTGTAACACACAACTTCTGGTACTTTAAACAAAGCAGTTTCTAAAGTTGCTGTTCCAGATGTTACCAAAGCTGCATAAGAATTTTCTAGCAAATCGTATGTTTTATTGGCTACAAATTTTAAATTTTTATTATTTAAAAAGGGTTCATAAAATGAAAATTCTTGACTTGGTGCGCCAGCAATTACAAATTCATATTCCTGAAAATCATTTACTACGCTCAACATAATAGTAAGCATTTTAGAAATTTCTTGCTTTCTACTTCCGGGTAAAATTGCGATAATTGGTTTGTTGGATAAATTATTTTCGGTTCTAAATACATTCTCATCCGAATTTTTTCGGTCATGTATAGCATCAATTAATGGATGACCAACAAAATTTACAGGAAAATTATGTTTCTTTTCAAAGAAATCTTTTTCAAACGGAAGAATTACAAATAGTTTATCAAAATCGCGTTTAATTGCTGTAATCCTATTTTCTTTCCAAGCCCAAATTTGTGGAGCAATATAATAATGAGTTTTTATTGCTTTTGCTTTTGCCCATTTTGCAATTCTCATATTAAAACCAGGATAATCAATAAAAATAATAACATCTGGATTGAATTTTTCTATATCTAGTTTACAAAATCTAATATTATTTAGAATTGTTTTTAAATTTAAAATTACTTCTGCAAATCCCATAAAAGCTAATTCTCTGTAATGTTTTACAAGAGTTCCGCCAACATTATGCATTAAATCGCCACCCCAAAATCTAATTTCTGAGATAGTATCTTGTTGCAATAATTCTTTCATTAAGTTAGATCCGTGTAAATCTCCAGATGCTTCTCCAGCAATAATATAATATTTCATTTTATAAAATTACAGTTAAAATTGCTAGAATAATTGTGGCTAAAACAACACCACGAGCCATTAATTCTTTATTATTTTTAAGTAAAATATAAAAAACTAAAATGTTTAAAATTGCACCAAGCGTTATTACTTTTCCTAAAATTCCTTCTTGTCTAATAATTGCAATGTCTTCTATTTTAGTAAAGTTTGTAAATAAAAGTAAAAACAAAATGGTACCAATTATGGTGGTTACAATTCCAATAACTAAACCAATTAACAAATCTATTTTTCTCATTTATAGCATTTTAATTAAATTTCAAATTTCAAATTCCGCAACCCAAAACTCACAACTCAAAACTTACAACTCATAATTGATCTAAAACTCCCAAGTGTTTAAAGTTGCAATAGAATGATGCGCAGTAAGATCAAATTGTACTGGAACAATAGAAATATAATGGTTTGCTAAAGCCCATTCGTCAGTATCTTCGCCTTTGTCTTGGTTTATAAATTCGCCAGTTAACCAATAATATTCTTTGCCAAATGGTGTTACACGTTTGTCAAATTTTTCTTGCCACATGGCTTTGGCTTGTCTGCAAATTTTAATTCCTTTTATTTCATCGGTTTTTAATTTTGGGAAATTTACATTTAAAACGGTTCCTTCTGCAAGTCCGTTTTGTAAAACTTGCAAGGCAATTTTCTTTATAAAAGGTTTAATTTGTTCAAAATCGGCATTCCAATCATAATCTAAAAGCGAAAAACCTATGGCAGGAATTCCTTCAATTCCGGCTTCAACAGCTGCGCTCATTGTACCAGAATAAATCACATTTATAGACGAATTAGAACCGTGATTAACTCCAGAAACACATAAATCTGGTTTGCGTTTCAAAATTTCGTTTACAGCCATTTTTACACAATCTACTGGAGTTCCAGAGCAACTGTATTCTAAAATAGCAGCATTATTTTTAGAAACTTTGTTTAAATGCAACGTATTATTTATGGTAATTGCGTGTCCCATTGCACTTTGCGGACTATCTGGTGCAACAACAACTACTTCGCCAATTTCACTCATTACAGCTATTAAAGCTCTAATTCCTGGTGCAGAAATACTATCGTCGTTGGTTACTAAAATTAATGGTTTTTTAGACATTTTATTTTTTAAATTTCTGTAACAAAAGTAAGGCAAATTTTTTTTAATGAACTTTACTTTTAGTTGTTTTATTGTGTGCCATAACTTAAAATTTTTATTTTAAAATGCTATAGTTTGTAATTAGAAATGTAAAGCAATTTAGCAAAAGTGTAAAGAAATTTAATGCTAGTGTAAGTTAGTTTGTTAAAAGAGTAAAATAGTTTAGTACTAGTGTAAGTTAGTTTAGCAAAAGAGTAAAATAGTTTGATACTAGTGTAAGATAGTTTGATAAAAGATTACAGCAGTTTTGTAAAAGAGTAAATTAGTTTGGCACTATTGTTAAATTTTAGAAAATTGTAAATCTATTCAGTTAATAAATTAAAGTAGTTTTTTTTTTATTATATAAACTAAAATAGTTTAATAAAAATTTTGTAAGAATAAAAAACAATTATATCTTTAGCATTGAATATAAATAGTTAGTTATGTTAAATGCATTTTTTAAATAATAATTTATTATTAAATTTTTATAAAAAATTATAACAAATAAACTTTAAACATCACTTAAATTTAAATATATAATCAATGAAAAAGGTAATTTTAATATTTATTATTTTAAATCAATATAGTTGCTATTCACAATGTTGGAATTTTGTTGATTCTGGTGGGAATAACACTTTTGCTATAAAATCAGACGGAACGTTATGGGGAACAGGATCAAACAACTATGGTCAAGTAGGTAACGGAGGTAATTCATCAAATCCTCCAGTATTAAACTTTGTAGAAATTAACAATCCAAGTCAATGGCTAACAGTAAGTAGTTCGAGCATATTTACACATGCAATAAAATCTGACGGCACGTTGTGGGCTTGGGGTTCTAATTTAGGAGGAGGAATTGGTAATGGTGCAAGTACTAGTAATAATTATTATTATCCAATTCAAATAGGCACAAATAATAATTGGAAATTTATTCATAATAGAAATACTTCGTTTGGCATTAAAACTGATGGTACTCTTTGGGGTTGGAGTGGTGGGATACTTGGCAATGGTTCTAATATTGGAAGTTCAGTTCCTATACAAATAGGTACAGGCACAAATTGGAAAAGTATTTGTAGAAATATTAATACAACAACATTTGCAATAAAAACTGATGGTACCTTGTGGGGTTGGGGACAAAATTCTTATGGTGAATTAAATAATGGTTCAACATCAACAGTATATACTCCAATCCAAATAGGAAATGATAATAAGTGGAAGGATATACAATCTGGCGATAATAATTATCTTGGTTTAAAAACAGATGGAACTTTATGGTCTTGGGGTCAAGGTTATTTTGGTCAATTAGGTAATGGTTCGCCTGATAGTAATTATACAATAACACAAATTGGTTCAGAAAATGATTGGGATAAAATAGCTGCTAGTCGTAATTCTAACTGTTTTGCAATAAAAGTAAATAAGACATTGTGGGGTTGGGGAAGAAATGCTGGATTTAGTTTAGGAAATGGTACAGAAACAAATATATTATCTCCAACTCAAATTGGTATTGATAGTGATTGGCAAATGGTTTCTGCTGGTGGAGCATCTTCTATTGGTTTAAAAACTGATAATTCTATTTACGTGTGGGGATTCGCAGAATTGGGTGCTTTAGGCAATGGTGGTGGAGCCATAGTAACAGTACCAACCGCATTAGGTACATGCACGCTTGCTAACGAAAATTTCACAAAAACACAAATAACCATTTACCCAAACCCAACCAAAAATACATTAAATATAACTACCACAATACCATTACATAAAATAATAATTTATAATTTATTGGGTGCAAAAGTGTATGAGCAAGCTTTTAATGAAAGTATAGATGTTAGTAATTTTGCAAGTGGTGTTTATGTAGTAAAGTTTTATGGTGAGGATAATGTTGTTTTTGTTGAGAAAATTGTAAAGGAGTAAAAAGTTGTTTTAGTAAATAATCTTTGCCAAAGTTTTAAACTTTGGCAAAGATGTATTATATTTAGTCATGATAAAACCCAACAACGGCATAATAACAG
>NZ_JAYVFH010000091.1:0-3782 GCF_043773265.1 Flavobacterium sp.
TATTATTAGGTTTGCCAATTATTGCATGTGCAGTTTATGTTACATTATACATTCCTGAGTTAAAAGATGTCTTAAAGGGAACATCCTCAAACTCTGAAACTTCTGGAGGTTTTGGTCCAAATCAAGTATCAACATTTTTTGGATTAGGAATGTTTATTTTTTTTTCAAGATTGTTTTTTTCATCAAATACAAAAATTTTATTCTTAACAAATTTATTTATAGGTTTAATAATGACTTATAGAGGATTGTTAACTTTTTCCAGAGGCGGAATGATAACTGGATTTATTATGTTAATAATATTATTCTTATTTATTTATTTCAATTCAAAAAAAAATCAAAAACTTAAATTGTTTTATATTTTATGCTTTTTTAGTGTGACATTAACCGCAATTTTTATTTATAGTGAAAATCAAACAGGAGGATTAATAAGTAAACGATATTCAAACGAAGATGCAATTGGCAGAAAGAAAGAAAGTAGATTTACTGGTAGGGAAGTTATTGCAGAAAATGAAATACAATCGTTTATTGATAATCCTTTTTTTGGAATAGGTGTTGCTAAAGGTTTAGAATTAAGAAAAGAACAAACAGGTGAATTGGTTGCTTCACATGATGAAGTGACTAGAATGTTAGCAGAACATGGTTCTTTGGGTATACTTTCTTTATTAATATTGATAATCACACCAATTTTGTTATATTTAGATAATAAAGAACATATATATATGTTTTGTTTTATAGCATTTTGGTTTTTAACAATAAACCATGCAGCAATGCGAACAGCTTCACCATCATTTGTTTATGCTTTAGCTTTATTAAAGGTAAAATTCAATGATGAGTAAAAACCTTCTTTACATAGGAAATAAGCTTTCAAAACATGGAAGCACTTTAACTTCAATAGATACTCTTGGAAAATTTTTTGAGATTGAAGGTTATAAATTGTATTATGCATCTTCAAAAAAAAATAAATTTTTGAGAATGTTAGATATGTTTTATAAAACAATTATTTATTGTAATAAAGTAGAGTATGTTTTAATTGATGTATATAGTACTCAAAATTTTTGGTATGCTTTTTTGATTAGCCAATCATGTAGAATTCTAAACCTAAAATATATTACAAAATTACACGGTGGAGATTTACCAAATCGGCTAGAAAAAAACCCATATTTATGCAATTTAATATTTAAAAATAGCTATAAAATAACTGCTCCATCTAATTATTTGATGAATGTATTTTCTAAAAAGTATACTTCAAATCTAATTTACATTCCAAACACCATTGAAATAAATAAATATAATTTTTTAAAAAGAGAAATTCACCAACCAAAACTACTTTGGGTACGTTCTTTTTCAAATATTTATAATCCGAAAATGGCAATAAAAGTTTTATCTATATTAAAAAACGATTATCCAAATGCATCATTAACTATGGTTGGTCCCGACAAAGAAAATCTTATTACTGATTGTAAATTGTATACAAATGAATTAAATCTAGAAGTTAACTTTACAGGAAAATTATCAAAAGAAGAATGGATTGAACTATCCAAAAACTGTAATATTTTTATTAATACAACACATTTTGACAACACACCAATTAGCGTTATAGAAGCAATGGCATTGGGTTTGCCTATAGTTTCTACAAATGTTGGCGGAATACCTTATCTATTAAAAAGTGAAGAAAATGCACTTTTAACTAATGATGATGATGCTATTGAAATGGCTAATTCTATAAAAAAACTCACTGAAAATCCAGTTTTGGTTAACCAATTAACAACCAATGCAAGAGCAATTGTTGAAGAGTTTGATTGGGATAAAGTAAAGCACAGATGGTTTGAAATATTAAAATAGACTTTTTTATCAGCTATATTTTATTAACTTGCATCACAAAACGTAAACTAGTTAATGAAAAGCAATAAAAAAATTCACTTTGAAGTTTCAGAAAGAAAAATTCTTCTGAAGATTTTTGATGTAATATTTGTGCTTTTGTCACTATACATTATCAGTGAACTTTTTGAGTTTAAGTATTTTACATTTTCTGCTTCAAATTTTTATTGGACAATAGTTCTTGCTATTTATATAAATATTTTCGGCTCTGTTTTTGAAATGTATAATTTGCAAGTAGCTAGTAGTCAATATCAAGTTGTAAAAAGTATTATTCTAACAACATCTACAACTGTTTTAATCTATCTTTTAACACCAATTTACACACCACAATTACCATCTAATAGGTTACAAATAATAATTTTCTTTATTTCAATTTTCTCATCATTATTACTTTGGAGGATATTTTATGTAAAATTTTTGGCATCACATAGATTTGTAAAAAATGCAATATTAGTTTGCGATAAAGAACAACTAATTGAATTGGTAACTGGACTTGAAAATGCAGATCCACATTATAAAATTATTGGTTTTATAAATTCTGATGGTGAAGATAATTTTAAAGTAAGATTAAATGGAATAAAAAGTATAAAAACTAATGATTTAGAAAGTTATGTTAGAAACAATTCTGTTTCAGAAATTGTAATTGCATCTCAAAAAACCGAAGGTATTACTGTTAGTTTATACAATCAACTAATACATCTATTAGAAAATGGTTTTATCATTAGAGAATATACACAAGTTTATGAAGAAATAACTCAACGTATTCCTGTTCAATATGTTTCAAGAGATTTTTACCGTTATTTTCCGTTTAGTAGAAGCAACCAAAACCATTTATATCTATTAATGTCAAGACTATTAGAAATTACTTTTTCTATAATAGGATTATCAATTGGACTATTATTTTTTCCGATAATTGCAATTGGAAACCTCATTGGTAACAGAGGAAGTTTTTTCTATACTCAAGAACGTGTTGGTAAAAACGGTGCAGTCTTTAATATCTATAAATACAGAACAATGGTAAAAAATGCAGAACAAAACGGTGCAGTTTTTACAACAATCAACGATTCACGAATTACATCTTTTGGTAAATTTATGCGTAAAACTCGACTTGATGAGTTTCCACAATTTATTAATATTATAAAAGGCGATATGGCAATTATTGGTCCACGACCAGAACGTCCAATATTTGTTACAGAAATTGCCGAAGTTATGCCTTTTTACGAAACACGTCATGTTGTAAAACCAGGACTTACAGGTTGGGCACAAGTAAATTATGCCTATGGCGATTCTATCGAAGATAGTTTAATGAAATTGCAATATGATTTATATTACATCAAACATCGCAGTATATTTCTTGACATTAATATTATTATAAAAACCTTTAGTACAGTTCTTTTTTATAGAGGTCAATAGTTTTTTTAGAAACGAAACTTTTGGTTTTTTTGTGTTCCATTTTCCTACTGTTCATTATATCTTTTTCTAAAAAAAGAAAAAGGATGTCATTTCCATCAGGGTTAAGCAGCAATCATTTGAGCTTTCTTGTAACTTAGTAATAAACTAATTAAGAAGTAACTAGAAGCAACAATAAACGGAATCATCAATAAAAAATGAGGTTTTGTTACCATCACAATTATATAAATTATAATCATAACCAAGCAAGTTACAACTATTCTTTTAAACCAATTTCTATTCAAGAAAGGCAAAACTAAAAATAAAGGATTAAAAAGTAACGCATTATAATTCCACAAAATCTCTTTATGCAAAGAGTAAAATCCGACAAGGCATAAAAATAAACCAAACAAACCAATTATAAATAAATAAGTCAAAGTGACCAAACGTTTGTTAATTAAAACTACTATTAAAAGTACAACAACAATAAAATAAATACTGTTTATAAAAGAAAA
>NZ_JAYVFH010000092.1:0-12233 GCF_043773265.1 Flavobacterium sp.
ATGTTTGAAAAACTCGTGCTTCGTTAGGTAGAAGTAATCCAATATCCATAAAACTAGTTGGCATCAATGTAGTTGAAGCTCCATCTTGGTATAAATTTAGAAAATAAATGCCAGCTGGAATTTCTTCATTACTTGGATTTTTTACCTCTATAAAACTGTTGCCTTCACCATTATTGTATACTTGAGAAACATAAGGAACTACGCAAGTTTGAGTAATAATGATAGTGTCTGAAATTGTTATTTCGCCACAACCATTAGATAAATTATAGGTGTAATTAATAGTTGCAACTCCGGTTGGTAAATTAGTAGGGTTAAAAGTATAAATGTTATGGTCTAGTATAACACCATCGCCAGTAAAAACACCATCATTAGGAATTACACCTAGATAATCTGTTAAATTAGTTAGCTGGTTGGTTTGGCATATTTGGGTTGGTAGGTTTAATGCGTCGTTTGGTATTGGAATTAGAGATACGTTGTCTATGTAATAGTAACTTGTAACATCAAGATTTGACAAAGGAATGTTCTCAAAACTAACATTTTGAATTCCTCCTATATACAAGTATTCTTGACCTGCAATGTCACCAGTATTAAATTCGATATTTAAAGTATCCCATCCATTTACATTTGATGAAAATTCAACATTAGTTAGTAAAATTCCATTAGTTTCAATAGGCAAATCATAGTTGTTTGGATTTTGAAAAGGTGCATTAAAACCTAAATATGCTTGTAATTGAATTCTTCTGTTAATGTTGCTAAAACTTTCTGCCATTGAAACATCTAAATTTAATTTGTATGTGGAATTTGGCAATAATGGTTGCGCCAATCTAGTTGCTAATATTTCACTATATAAAATTTGTGTATTGTTAAGGTTTTGAATATAATAAATACCTGCATAAGCATTTCCCAAACCATTATTAACATTTTGATTTCCAGCAAAATTATTGGGTATACTCATATAAATAGTACCATTAGTGTGAGCAACAGCGTTAGTTCTATAATAGTCGCATGTTGCCAATTGATTTGCATTGGTCCAACCACAAGCTCTATTTATTTGACTAGTAACACTTGGTGGTCCAGGAGGATTTGCATTTTGTTCGAAATCACCATTTAAAACTAAATTACATGTAGATGGAATTGCACAATTAAAAGTTGAAGTGTTAGGTCCATCACCATTAGAATCAGCTGTAGACATTCCTGAAACAAAAACATAAATATAAGTAATATTTCCTCTATTGCCAGATACATTATCAAACGGAACATAACGCAATAAATGCATTCCTGGTATTGGGCTTTGAAAAATTATTGAAGCATTAGTATCGTTCCCAATTACATTTATATTTGAACCAGTAAAACTAATGTCTTCTACACATTCAAAACGAAGGTTGGCTGGATTGGTTGTAACATCGTTGGCCAATATTCTACTAGTTATTGGGTTTAATTGAATAGGAGTTGAAATGTTAACAATATAAGAAAAATCCAATCCATTTATTCCATCATTTATACCTGCAACAGTACTTCCGTTGCAAGTTGAACCACCATAATTAATAAAACTATATTGTGCGGCGTTACCAAAAGTTGAATTTAAACGATAACCCATATTACAAAGTGCTTCTCGCTCTTCGGGTTTAAGAAATCGCTTGTTTATACCATAATTATTAGCATTACTCATAACAAAATATAAATCGTTACCATTAGTTGCGCCTGCTGTTGTTGATGTGAAACATTGATCTTCAAAATGGCTTAAACTACTTCCATTTTCAAAACATTGAGGTGTGTAAATTGGAACATACACACTATCACCTAAAAAGCCAAGAGAATTTATACAAACTGTAGCATTTATTGATGCACCAGTATTAGTAAAATCTGCTGAATTGGTGCAATTGGGATGTAAAACATTTTGATCAACAGTAAACTGAAAATTATACATTTCATTACATGAATTTTGATTTGTGATTAAGGGTTTCGATTCATGGTCTACTAAAAAAGTATCATAACGAGAATAATAATCAAAATTTTCACCAAATTTAGAATTTCCATTAGCATCAATTAAACTAGCAAAACCTAAAGCATGGGTAACCTCGTGCAAAACCACAGTATACAAATCCAATTGATTGGAAAGTGCCGTGGCATTTAAATTTAAATTCCAATTAAGGTTATTAAAATTTATAGCCATCATACCATGATAAAAACTACCTAAGCCAGCAGTTGAAGTAATTGGAGAAGTTACATTGGTGTATGAATCGACTCCTGCATGAATAGTTTTCCAAATTTCATTATCGGCAATACTAAAATTAGTCGCTATTGATGTAGAAGGTAAATTGTAAAAACCAGTAGCAACGCCAAGTGTTTGCGATGATACATTTGGCACTTGACTGATATTGCGCACCCAAAAATTAATTCTTGTTCCAGCTGGTGCATTAATAAAATTGGATAAATCTTGAAAAACTTGGCATACCACTGCGCGTCTGGCAATGTGATCACTAATGGTAGTACTATTCATGCCGCTTCCATCTTCAAAATATAAATCAAAAATACCAGAACTACATAATTGCGTAGAAAATAAAATTCTTTCATTACTTCTAACATCTTTTTTGGGAGAAATTCTAACATCTTCAAGCGTTCTTTTTACTCCGTAATTATCAAATACAGTTTCTAAACTTCCTGCTGGACTATAGTTTAGCCCAACACCATTATTAGTTTGAGAAAATACAGTAAATACCGAGAACAATGTTAAAAAAACTAGTAACTTAAAATTTGTGCGTTGTGCGTTGTGCGTTGTGCGTTGTGCGTTGTGCGTTGTGCGTTGTGCGTTGTACCCATAATTACTAATTTTTTTAAATTGAAGTATAAAGGTAGTGAAGTATTTACTTTCTTACAAATAAAAAGTGAAAATTGTTAATAAAATAATAAACAAATGGCTATTTTATTGAAAAATATTCTATTTTTTAACTAATAATTTACCACTATACATCATGAAGTTTAAGTGTATGTATGAAAAAATTAATTCTTTCAAATAAAATTGGTTTACTTTTGCTATAAATCTAAAAACTTAAATTGCCCTATAACTTGCAATACCTCATGAATAAACCATTAATATTAGTAACCAACGACGATAGTATTTCTGCGCCAGGAATTAGAGCTTTAATTGCTGTTATGAACCAAATTGGCGAGGTTGTTGTGGTAGCGCCAGACAGTCCGCAGAGCGCAATGGGACACGCAATAACAATAAACAACACTTTGCATTTGAATAAAATTTCTATAGAAAATGCTGAAATTCTTGAATACAGTTGTTCTGGAACTCCAGTAGATTGTGTGAAAATGGCAGTGAATGAAATCTTGAAACAGAAACCCGATTTGTGTGTTTCTGGAATTAATCATGGTTCAAATTCGTCTATAAATGTAATTTATTCTGGTACAATGAGTGCAGCAGTTGAAGCCGGAATTGAAGGAATTCCTGCAATTGGTTTTTCATTATTAGATTATGATTGGAATGCCGATTTTGAACAAATAAAACCATTTGTAAAAAAGATTGCACAACAAGTTTTAAAAAATGGACTCACAGAAGGAACGGTTTTAAACGTAAATTTTCCGAAACTTAAAACTTCTGAAATTAAAGGAATAAAAATTTGTAGGCAAGCCAAAGCAATGTGGCAAGAAAAATTTGACAAGCGAGTAACACCATTTGGCAAAGAATATTATTGGTTAACAGGCGAGTTTATAAATCAAGATAAAGGTGAAGATACTGATGAATGGGCTTTGGCAAACAATTTTATTTCTATTGTTCCTGTTCAGTTTGATTTAACTGCTCATCATTCTATTGCAACTTTAAATACTTGGGAGTTTTAGCTCAGTTGTGAGTTTTGAGTTGTGAAATGGTTTAAATTTATAATTATACTTTAAATGAGAAAAATAGATTTACTAATAGGGTTTTTTATAGGAATTGTAACGACCGTTGTTGGAACAATTGCATTTTTACTTTTATTTACAAAATTCAATAAAATAGCAGATATAACAATTATTAGACAAGAAGGAATTCTAGGAAAAGTAATTACACTTGGTGCAATTTTAAATATTTTGGTTTTTTATTTTTTGCTAAAAAAAAACAAAGAATTAATGGCTCGTGGCGTAGTTTTAGCCACAATAATTTTAGCTATATTAACTGTAATTTTATAATATGAAATATTATATAATTGCTGGCGAAGCATCAGGAGATTTACATGGTTCTAATTTAATGAAGGAATTGTATAAAAAAGATACTAAGGCAGATATTAGATTTTGGGGTGGAGACTTGATGCAACATGTGGGCGGAACTTTGGTAAAACATTATCGTGAATTGGCTTTTATGGGATTTGCAGAAGTGATTTTAAATTTAAAAACTATCTTTAATAATATCAAAATTTGTAAACTAGATATCGAAAAATTTAATCCAGATGTAATTATTTTTATAGATTATCCAGGTTTTAATATGCGAATTGCAAAATGGGCTAAAGCTAAAGGAATCAAAACTCATTATTATATTTCTCCTCAAATTTGGGCTTGGAAAGAAAGTAGAATTGCAGCTATTAAAAGAGATTTTGATAAATTATATGTTATTCTTCCGTTTGAAAAAGATTTTTATGAAAAAAAACATCATTTTGACGTAGAATTTGTTGGTCATCCATTAATTGATGCCATTCATAATAGAAATAAAATTGATGGTGAACAATTTAGAACCCAAAATTCACTAGATGAAAGACCAATAATTGCAATACTTCCAGGAAGCAGGAAGCAAGAAATTTCAAAAATGCTAACACTTATGCTTAGTGTTGTTGGTGATTTTAATGAGTACCAATTTGTAATTGCTGGAGCGCCAAGCCAAGAATATGAATTTTATAAACCGTTTATTAAAAGTAAAAACATAAAATTTGTTACCAATAAAACTTATGATTTATTAAGTAATTCTCATGCAGCACTTGTCACATCTGGTACTGCAACTATAGAAACAGCATTGTTTAAAGTTCCAGAAGTTGTTTGCTACAAAGGAAGTTGGGTTTCTTATCAAATTGCTAAACGAATTATTACTTTAAAATATATTTCTCTTGTAAATTTAATTATGGAGGAAGAAGTTGTTACAGAATTAATTCAAAATCAATGTAATCCTAAAAGAATAAAAGTAGAGCTAAACAAGATTTTAGATGACAAAAACAGAAAAATACTACTCGAAAAATATAATTTATTAGAGAAAAAACTTGGCGGAATTGGAGCAAGTGAAAAAACCGCAACTTTAATTGTAGAAGATATTCTATAAGATTTTTAAAATTCTATCGTTATCTTTGCAAAAACATTTTCATTTGAAACAAATTTCTTACATAATATTGCTTTTTATATTGGTTACATCATGTAAACCAACTTCGTCAACTATTATTACTTCTAAAAAGGAAGCAATTAAGAAAAATAAATACGATACCAATTTACCTTCAAAAGTTGCAACTACAGATAAAAAGATCAAAACTGAAAAAATAGAAACTTCTAAAAAAGCTTCTAAAAGAAATTCAGTTAATAATGATAATGATTCAGATATAATTTCTTCATCAGCAAATGTTCCATATTTGTGTGAACAATTAGTAAATAATGCCTCAGACAATATTGGTAGTCCATACAGAACTGGAGGATTAACCAAAGCTGGTTTCGACTGCTCAGGATTGATTTATTCTACTTACAAAAATTTCAATATTAGTTTGCCAAGAACTTCGACAGAAATGTCAAGATATGGTAGAGTTTTAAATCGTGGTGAAATTAGAAAAGGTGATTTGATTTTTTTTAAAACCAATGGTCGAAACCAAATAAACCATGTTGGATTAGTTGTTGATGTAAATGATGGCGAAATAAAATTTGTTCATTCATCAATACATGGTGGTGTAATTATATCTTCAACCAAAGAAGATTATTACAGAAAAGCGTTTGCTCAAGTAAATCGTGTTGTAGAATAAATTATTAAATATTTTAATTTTTTGTAGGAAGTTTACTTTTTTTATATACTTTTATGAAAATGAAAGTATTACGTTTTCCGTTAGTAAAAACTACAATCTGCTTTGTGTTTGGGATACTATTTGCTCAAATCACAAAACCACCTTTTTCAATTTCTTTAATTTTAGTTCTGCTAAATTTATCAGTTCTTTTTTATTGTTTCATTTTTTCTAAAAAAGCTACGTTATATAAAACTTTATTTGGTTTATTTACCTTGTTATCTTCCTTCTTTATTGGAAATTTCACTTTAGTTTTTAACAATCATAGTTTAATTTCAAATCATTATTCTAATCAATTATCAGCTTTAGATGTAAACCATACATCAGAAATTATAATTAGAGAAAAATTAAAAAACACTATAAACAACGATAGATATATTGCTGAAATAATTTTGTTGGACAACAAAAAAAGTTATGGAAAAATTATTTTAAACATAAGAAAAGATAGTGCTTCACATTTGTTAGAATTAGGTTCGCGTCTCAAAGTAATTGGTTCATTTTATAAAAATAGAAAACCTAACAATCCAAATCAATTTGATTATGGAAAATATTTGCAGAACCAACAGATATATGCACAAATTTATGCCGATGCAAGCGACATTAAAATTGGAAAAAATGTTGATAAAACTATAACCTATTATGCAAGCAAACTTAGGAATAGAATTATTAGAAATTTAGAAAAAAATCACTTTAATAAAAAAGAATTAAGTGTTGTAATTGCGTTAATACTTGGACAGCAACAAGATATTTCACAAGAAGTTATAAACGATTATCAATATGCTGGAGCAGTACATGTATTGTCGGTTTCTGGTTTGCATGTTGGCTTTATTTTGATGTTTATTACATTTTTATTGAAGCCAATTCCGAACACAAAAAGAGGTTCTACTCTAAAATTAATACTTGTAATAATATCACTTTGGTCATTTGGGATTTTGGCTGGTTTAGCACCATCAGTTGTTCGTTCTGTAACCATGTTTTCTTTTGTTGCAATAGGAATGTTCTTGCGAAGAAGCATTAATATTTATCATACTTTATTGGTTTCTGCCTTACTGATTTTATTATTTCAACCTTCATTTTTATTTGATATTGGTTTTCAATTGAGTTATATTGCTCTTTTCTTTATAGTTTGGTTACAACCATTATTATCTTCAATTTGGACTCCCAAAAACAAAATTACAACTTACTTTTGGGACATAATAACAGTTTCATTTGCAGCACAAATAGGAACTTTTCCTTTGAGTATTTATTATTTTCATCAATTTCCTGGTTTATTTTTTGTTACCAATATTGTCATTTTACCCATGTTGAGTTTAATTCTTGCTATTGGTGTAATTGTAATGTTGCTTGCAGCTATCAATTTTGTTTGGTTACCATTGTTAAAATTATTAGAATATAGCATTTGGTTTTTAAATAAAATAATTGCTTGGGTAGCATCGTTTGAAGATTTTGTTTTTAGAGATGTCCCTTTAAATAAATTTATGCTTTGGAGTTGTTATTTATTAATTTTTAGTGCCATTATTTGGTTCAAAAAACCAACTTATAAAAAACTACTTATAACTTTTTTTGCAATAATTATTTTGCAATTAGTGGCTATTGAAGCTAAATTTTCTAGTCAAAACAAAAGTGAATTTATAGTTTTTAATAAAAAGAAAAACACCATTATTACCCAAAGAAGTGGTGACAAAGTCATACTAAACAGCAATGACAGTATTCTAAAAACTATTAATGATAATTTAGTGCTAAAATCCTATTTAGTGGCAAATTATTGCAAAATAAAAAAGAAGAAAATAGTGTCTAATTTATACTATTTCAACAATAAGAAAATTTTGATAATTGACCATTCATCAGTTTATTTGGAAGATGAAAAACCTGATGTTGTACTTATAACAAATTCACCAAAACTAAACTTAGAACGCCTTTTCAAAATCTGGAAACCTAAACAAGTTGTTGTTGATGCAACTAATTTTAAAACCTACATAAAAGCATGGAAAACAACTTGCAGAAAAGAAAAAATCCCTTTTCATGATACTACAGAAAAGGGATTCTTTAAATTATAATTAGCTTTTTACTTTTTAGCTTTTTTTGTTTTCTTAGTTGTAGGATAAGGAATAAATTTTGCAATTATTTTATCTGCTCCAGCCAACCAAGTAGTTGGTCCTCCAGCAACATAACCTGTGCTTCCAAGTTGTTCAAAACTTGTTTTTCCATCTATTGGTTCACCACCTTTTGCAAACCAAACTGTTGGATAACCTCTAACAGCAAAAAACTGTTGCAATTGCATATTTTGATTTTTTATTGTCTCAATTTGAGGTGTTTTTCTAGGAAAATCTAACTCAACCAAAATCACTTTTTCTTTTGCCCAAGCTTTAAATTCTGGTGTTGTAAAAACTTCTTTTTGAAGTCTAATACACCAACCGCACCAATCACTTCCTGTAAAAAAAAGAAACAATGGTTTATTTTCTTCTTTAGAAATTGTGATTGCTTTATCAATGTTGTCGTGCCATACCAATTCTTCCTCAACTTTATCTACTTGCTTTTTTGAAGTTGAACAACTATTTAAAATAATCGAAACACAACCAAAAGCTAAAAACAAATATACTTTTTTCATAATTATTTTATTTTCAATTCATTTAAAAGTTGTTCGGGATTTCTATAACCAACTATTTTATTTGCGATTTCGCCATTTTTATTAAAAACAACCATAGTTGGATATCCTTGTAATTTCAAAAATTGTGTAAATTCATGCATACTATTACGACCTGTTTGTCCTTCAATAAAATTTGGATTGCCGTATTTTTTTCCATTAAAGTTAACTTCCGACTTTCCTTCGGCATTGAATTTTACAGCATAATAATTGGCTGTAATTTCATCTACAAATGCTTTATCGTGAAATGTTTGTTTATCTAACATTTTACATGGTCCACACCAATCGGTAAAAACATCCATAAATATTGGTTTTGGAGTTACTTTTTGCAATGCCAAAGCTTCATCAATTGTAAGCCATTTTATTTCTTGAGCTTGCGATACAAAAATTCCTATTGTCAGGAATAATACGATAAATATTTTTCTCATTTTTATTTTAGTTTGAACTTAAAAGAAAGCTCATTAATAATTTTATTAACTTTCAAAAATAGTGCCGAAAATAATAAATTTATTTTGCTTCCTGCATAATTTTTTTTAATAGTGGTGAAATAAGAATTAATAAAACTCCAGCACCAATTGCAATGTATCCAATACTTTGATAACCATCTGTATATTGTATAAGCTTTTGAGAATTGGTTAAATTTTCTCCTGTAGAATCGCCTTTTGCTAAAGCAGCACCAATTAATCCTGCACCATATTGACCATAAGCACTTGCTAAAAACCAAGTTCCCATCATCATTCCTGTTAACCTTTTTGGCGAAAGCTTGGTAATCATAGATAGTCCAATTGGTGATAAACATAGTTCTCCAACACTTATTACTAAATAGGCAAAAAGGAACGTCCAAAGAGGTGTTAATCCATTAGGAGTTGCAATAAATTTACTCCAATAAAAGATTAGAAAACCTAAACCCAATATTAAAAATCCTAATCCAAACTTAACAATTGTATTTGGTTCTGCTTTCTTTTTACTTAAATAAATCCATAAAAAGCCAATTACCGGTGCTAGTGCAACAACCCAAAGTGCATTTATAGAATTATTAACTTGTGTCATGTTCAATCCTTGATTGTTTACATTTCCATTAGCATAAAAATTTAAAGAACCTCCACCTTGCTCAAAGAATGACCAAAATAATGCTGAAAATAAAATTAATATAATTGCAACTAATAATTTTCCAAATTCTTCTTTTTTTACTTTTGATAAAATTATTCCTAGATAAATTAAAATAATAATAGCAATTGTAATCATAAATAAATCACTAAATTGAACTAAATAAGGCAATAAATTTCCTGATTCATCTTTTATTAATACACCGTTAGCATCTTTCAAATTTCCAAAAAGAAATGTAAAATCAATATCAAATGGATAATATACCATAATAAAGAAAAACGGAATAAATAACAATGAACCTAGATAAACCATCAAATTATTAGAAATTCCTAAAGCTGATTTTTCAAATAGTTTTTCAGGAAATGGAGGAAGTCCAATTGGTCCCAAATGCTTTTGGGTTTTCAAGAATAATCCCAATCCCATTAACATACAAACTCCAGAAAGAGCAAATCCTAGTGACCAACTAACTGATGTACCAATGTAAGCAATAGTAAGTCCACTTAATAATGCTCCAATATTTATTCCAGAATAAAACAATGAAAAACCTGCATCTCTTCTTGGATCGTCATCTTTATATAAAGAACCAACCATTGTTGATATATTTGGTTTAAAAAATCCATTACCAACAATAAGTATACTAATTCCGAGATAAAAACAAAAAGCTCCAGGAATTGCCATAATAAATGTGCCAATTGCCATCAAAATTCCACCCCAAAAAACAGATTTTCTAAAGCCGAAAATTCTATCTGCAAACATTCCTCCTACAAATGCCATTGCATAAATAAATGCTTGAATTAATCCATATTTTTTATTAGAAGTACTTTCGGCATTATCTCGGTATTTTTGTTGCGAAGTTTCAATATAATATCGCGGATGATCTTGAGAAAGTTCTTCTTTATTTTGTGTTTGAAATTCTAATTTTTTAGATTCTAATTCGATTTTAGACAACGGATTATAATCGGTAGACAATATAAGATGCGAAATATAAAGTGCTAATAAAGCTCTCATTCCGTAAAAGGTAAAACGTTCCCACATTTCTACCATAAACAAATGCCATAATTGCTTTGGATATTTTCCTTTAAAATTTTGTATATCTTCTAGAGTAAGATTGTTTTCCATTTTTAAATTTGATTAGGTAACAAATATAAAAAAACCTCTGAAAAATCAGAGGTTTTAAATTTATTTATAAAATGTTATTGAACATTATTTTCTTTCATAACTCCATTTAACCATTTTAACATTAGAAACAATGCAACTGCTGCTGCTAATACTAATCCGAAGTTTAAATAGAAGAAATTTTGTTTTTCTGGCATTGATTCCCATAGTGATGATAACATTCCAGATAGCTTATTTCCTACTGAAATTGCTAAGAAAAATCCACCCATCATTAATGCCGTAATTCTTGGAGGTGAAAGTTTAGAAACCAATGATAATCCCATTGGAGAAAGACACAATTCTCCTACAGTAATTACGCCATAAGAAGCAATTAACCACCAAGAACTTGCTTTCATTGTCATATCATTAGTTGCAAAAACAGCTCCAACCATAACTAAAGCTGATAATGCAGTAATAACTAAACCTAAAAATATTTTTGTTGGTGTACTTGGTTCTTTCTTTTTTCTTCTCATAAAACCAAAAAATCCAACTACTAATGGAGTTAAAACTACTACCCAAAATGGATTAATTGATTGGTATAATTCTGTTGAATATAATTTTAAATTGGTTCCTTTGGCTGGAACTTGATCTCCTGGTAAAGTAGCAAAATATTTTCTTGAACTTTCCAATTGACCAATTTCATTAGAAAAAGCACCTTTTGCTTTTAATTCTTCGGCAGAAACTGATGGCATTGCTTCTTCTTTGGCACGCATTTCTTTAATTGTTGCATCAAATGTTGTTTGATCTGATGAAACTATATCATTATTTACAACAACTTGTGCCATACCTACTTTATCTGCAACATTAGAAACTGAAGCTGGCATATTTCTATCTGTATGATCTTCTGCCCAAACGGTTAAAGCATCACCATTTTGATGAAAAATTGCAAAGAATAGAATTACACATGTAAAAACTGCAAGAAGTGCTTTTATTGCTCTACTTTCTTTGGCTTCGGCAGTAAATGCAAGATAAATAAAGAATCCTATAACTGGTAAACAACCAATAATAAAAGCATCATTAGTATCTGAACCTAAAAAATTTCCAGGAATCATATATCCAATTATTCCAAAAATAAACATTGGAAGTACTGTTAAGCCAAGTATTTTAGAAGTTGGCATATCTCCAGCTTGTACTGGTTTTACAACATCAACATGTTTTATGTGTTTTGTACCTATTAAAAATATTGCAACACCTACTAACATTCCAACTCCGGCAGCGGCAAAAGCGTGTCCCCAACCATAATTGATTCTCATGTATGCTGCCACAAAGTTACAAATGAAAGCTCCAATATTTATTCCCATATAGAAGATGTTATAACCTGC
>NZ_JAYVFH010000093.1:0-22096 GCF_043773265.1 Flavobacterium sp.
TTTACAAATAAAGTGACCAAACTATTGTTGCTACAATCTAAAGTTACTAGATTTATACAAGTTGAAACATCAATTGTGGTTAATAAATTATTTTTACAATTCAGAGTGACTAAAGCTGTACATCCTGTTACATCTATTGATGTTAAAGTGTTTTGAAAACAATTTAAATTTGTAAGATTTGTCATTCCAGAAACGTCTATGTTATCTATTGTATTATTGGAACATCTTAACTGAACTAAATTAATAAAAAATTTAATTCCTTCTAAGTTAGACATTACATTTAAATTATTAATATCAATGTAATAAACTAATGCAGCTTCATCAAGTGAAATTTGACTATCACCATTAGTATCAATTACCATTTGAACTCCTGACACATCTCTTGCAATAGGATTAGCAGTTGAGGAAAGCAATAATTTTGCTTTAAAAGTTGGATCTGTAAAAACTATATTTTGTGCGTTTGCAACGCCAGAAAACAGTAAGAATAAATAAAATAATTTTTTCATCATGTTAGATTTTGTAATTAATAAATTAGTGATTACTATTATTTATATTAATTGTTTTGTTAAAATAGCTTGTATTTGTTCTCTTTTTCTTTGGGAAATTGGTAATTGAACATCATCATTCATAATTACAAAACCTCCATCTTTTTTTAAATATGATTTCACATAAGATAAATTTATAAGATGTGATTGATGAATTCTTGCAAAACCGTGTTCTGTTAACATTTCTTCATATTCTTTTAAAGTTTTTGATATTAAAATTGGTTTTCTATTTTTAATATAAAACTTGGTGTAATTATCATCGCTTTCACAACGAATAATATCTACAATATCAAGAAGATGAATTCCATCTGAATTAGACAATGCAATTCGTTTAAAATTATCTGCTTTTTTTCTAATATTTTCTAATAATAAATCTATATGAGAATAATCATCATCTTTTTCTAATATAGTTCTTATTTTTGAAACAACTTTTTCTAAATCATCGGGTGCAACAGGTTTTAATAAAAAATCTAAAGCACTAAATCTAAAAGCTTTTATTGCATATTGCTCATAAGCTGTAATAAATACAATATGAGAAGTGATTTTTCCATTAATTTCTGAAAGCTTTTCTAGCATATCAAAACCTGTGCCATCATTCATTTGAATGTCTAAAAAAACAATTTGAGGGTTTAATTTATTTATAATTGAAATTCCACTAGCAACACTTTCTCCTTCACCTATAATATCAATATCTGGCGCATATAGTGAAAGCAAACCTTTCATTCCGTTTCTTATATTAACATCATCATCTATAATTACTGCTGTTATCATTTTTTATTTATTATTTTATTTTATTTTATTTTAAATATTGTAATGGTAGTCTAACAACTACTTTTGTTCCTAATACTTCTCCATCTTTATTCATTTCTTCAATATCAACTCTAGATTTTTGTGAAGAAGAAGTTTGTATCATTTCTAGTCGTTTATTAGTAATGTCTAATGCCATAGATTTATGCATGGTAACCAATTTTTTCTTGAACTCTTTAGATGTATTTATACCTATTCCGTTATCTATTATTATACAAATTAAGCTTTCATCTTCAATTGAGAAATCAATTGTAATTGTACCGTTTTTTATTGTGGGATTTAAACCATGAATTATGGCGTTTTCAATAAACGGTTGCAACAGTAATGGCGGTAAAGCAACATCATCTTCAATATCGTTCGATTTTTTTATATAAAAATCAAATTTATTATTAAATCGAAGTTGTTCTAATTCTAAATAATTTTGCAAACTTTCTATTTCTTTATCAATTGGAATTAATGTTTCTTTAGAATATTCTAATGTTAATCGCATTAATTTAGAAAATTTGGCTAAATATTTTATTGCAGCATCTGTACTATTTTGAACAATAAAACTTGAAATAGAACCTAAGCAATTAAAAATAAAATGCGGATTCATCTGCAAGTGCAATGCTTTTTGCTCATAAACTGCCAATTCTTTTTCTAGTGTTAATCTTTTTCTAAGTTGTACTCTTTTATAACTTATAAATGCAATTCCTGCTACAAATAATATAAATAAAACAGAAATTAAAATTTTAATTTTTTCTGCTCTTTTTTTAGCTTCAATAAACATTTCTTCTTTTTCTTGTTCTGCTTTTTGAATTAATTGTTTTCTATCAAATTCAAAATTCATTTCGGTTCGAACAGTGTTTTTTATGATTTCATCATTAACAATATTATCCTTTGCAGAACTATACAATTTATAATGTTTTAATGCTTCACTAGTATTGTTTAGTTTTTCATAAATTTCACTCAATGCTTGTTCAGATGCTTGAACTCTAAATAATGCACCTAATTCTTTCCCAATTTGTAATGATTTATTTATATTTTCTATAGCCAAATTATATTTTTGTTGTTTTAAATAGATCGAACCCAAAGTTGCATAAGAATCGGCACTGCCATATTTATCATCAATACTTTCGAATACTTTTAGAGCTTTAGTAAGATATTCAATTGCAAGTTTTTCATTGTTTCTTTCAAAATAAAAAGTTCCGTAGTTATTATACAATTCTCCTAAACCTCTTGGATTTGGATTTTTATCAAAATATAATTTTGACTTATTATAATACTCTAATGCTTTTGGAAGATTTTTAAGGTAAAAATAGGTTAAACCAATGTTTGTTGTAGTGGTACCAATACTTTTATCAGATTTTGCTACTTGAATTTTCAAACATTTTACATAATAAATTAGAGCTTTTTCAAAATTGCTTTGCGAATTGTATATTACTCCAAGATTATTATAAATTCTAGAAAGTTTATCAGTATTTTTAGTTTCTTCAAAGATATTTAATGCTTTAAAATTATATAGCAAAGCTTTGTCATTACTGCTTTGTTCCATAAAAACGAAACCAATACTTCCATAAGCTCTTGCTAATCCATTTTTTAGTACAAGTTGATTATTTAAGGTTGTAATTTTCAATTCATTTTCAAAAATTGTTTGTTCTTTTAAGAAGTTGTCTAAAGCAGATTTGTAATTTCCTAAAATAATGTTAGCGTTTCCAAGATGATGATAGGCATTTGCTTGTTCAATTTTAATGTTATTATTTTGAGATAATTGCAATGCTTTGTTAGCAAAAACAATCATTTCTTTAGGATTTATTGTTTTGTATTCGTCGGCAATTTGATTTAGAAGTTCTGCTTTTTTAATGTCGCTTTTAGAATTTTTTAGTAACAAAGTCAAACTATCAATTTCCTTGTTTTGCGCGTTAGCAAACATGGAAATTAATAGTAAAGCAAGTATTGCTATTTTTGACTTCATTATAAGATTTAGGAATGGCAAAAGTACAAATTACTTTAACAAATCAAAGATTGAATGAGAATTCGATGGTGAGAAATGAGAATTCGATTTTATAAAAACAATAAAAGTAAGAAATAAACTATAAATTATTTATTTGATTTTATCCAATAAAAAAACCTCAAAGCTAATAACTTTGAGGTTTAGTTGAAAAAATTAGTTTTTACTCTTTCACAATTCGTTCTACTTTACTTCCTTTTTCGGTAGTAATTTTTAAGAAATAAATTCCTTTAGATTTATCTAAGATGTTTATCGAAGTTTGAATATCATTTATTATTTGTGTTTGCAATAATCTTCCTTGAATATCATATAATTCTATATAATTTATGACACTATTGCAACTAATAGTTACACTTGAACTTGTAGGATTTGGCGCAATACTAACTGAATTATCTAAAATGAAACCTGAATTAGATAAACTTTGAAAAATGGTATTTACCAATCCTGTATCCACTGGCATATTATAATCAAAGAAAATATCGGCACGTTTAGAAACACTATCTCCGGTAACCAAAGTGTTTTTAGATTTAACTTTTAATAAAACGTGACCATGTCCGCCTGGACCAACAAGTTGAACGTTTTCGAAAATAAATTCCACAACATTACCTGTAATTCTGGCATAAACTGGCGAAGATGTGTTGAGTAGTTGTAACGAATTTATATCAAAATTGGTTGGATCGATGGTTGTTTTCACTACTACATTTTCGGCAGGGAAGTTTCCTGTATTTTCAAAATTAATCATATAATGTAAATAATCTCCTATTGTTGTTGGCGAAACACTTGTACCTTCTAAGCAAATAATATCATTTGGATCGAATGAACCAACTACTCTTTGGTAATAAGAAAACGAATTATCCAATGGCAAATCGTCGGCAACAACTGGCGTTATTGATGTTGTAAAATTTAGAATATCATCTATATTTACCGATGGCGTTTCAGTAGGTGAATTTACATTTAAGGTTATCTGAAAATTTCTACTTTCAAATGGCAATAAATTAGTATAATTCCAATTTACAATTCCAGAACTTTGAGAACTTGGCACAACTGTTGCCGAAACATAATCTAAAACTGCATCATTATATGTAAAATTAACATTGCCCGAAAGCGTCTGGTTTCCTTTGTTTTTGAAAACAATATTATATTGAGCATCAAACCCTGGACGTGCAGTTGTAATTGGGGCAACAACTACTTCTATATCATTATGAACACCGTTGGCGGTTATGCAAAAATCCTGATTTGTATTATTGTTATTATTATCTACGAAAGGTATTGTAACGGTTGGTGGCGAAAAGTCAAACCACGATTGATTTTCTACATTTGGAGTAATTGTAAAATCTCCTTCATCAGTAAAATAACTATAAATACCATTGATATTTGTAACTGTTGCACCGCTTTCTATCCCATCATTAATGTCGAATCTAACAAATGGTTTCACACCATCTAAAACGTCGCAACCATTTGTGTTGCCATCAAAAACTGCAATTCCTGAAATCGTATTGTAGTTTCCTCCTGGATTAAATGAGCAATAAGAATTACAAACGGTAGTGTTAAAGTTTAAACCATTTAATTGAGCTTGAATAGTCGCAACTTGGTTTGTGTCTACACATAAATATGTTAAATCAGGATTATTATCAAGAATCATAGCTTCGTTGCTGGCATTTTTAGCAAATATTGTTGTTAATTGATTGTTATTAACAACTAATTCTCCAAGATAAGCAAGAGGACTTAAATCAAGTGTTGTCAATAAGTTATTACTAGCATTTAATCGATATAAAAATTTCGAATCAGATAAGTTCAAACTTGAAAGTTGATTATTATTACAAATGATATTATCAAGAAAGATATTATTATTCACGTCTAAACTTGAAATTTGATTTGATGAACAATCTATAGATATCAGATTTGGTAAATCATTCAAATTAAGGTTAGTTATTTGATTGGCACTACAATAAAAATAAATTAATTTATTCAATCCTGTTAAATTTATAGACGGTAGTTGATTAGCACCACAATATAATGCTACCAAAGAATTTAAACCGCTTAAATTTAATGTTGTAAGGTTATTAGATGAACATTCTACAAAAAACAAATTACTTAATCCATTTAAATTCAAAGTAGTTAAGTTGTTATTTCGACATTCTAAATTTTTAAGACTATTAAAACCAGTTAAATCAAGAGAAGTAATTTGATTGCTATTGCAATTAAAATCAGTAAGATTAGTAAAAACGCCAGTTATTGATGCTTGGGTAAGTTGATTGCTACCACAATTTAATTGAGTTAGATTGGGCAAATTACTTAAATTTAAAGAAGTTAATAGATTGTTGCCACAAGATAAAGATTTTAAAGCTGTTAAATTACTAACATCTAAATTTGTAATTTGGTTTGACGAACAATCCAAACCAACTAAACTGGGCAAATTATTTAAAGTTAAACTTGAAATTAAATTGTTGTTATAAACAAGACTTTTTAGATTTGTAAGTCCATTCAAATTTAATGTTGTCAATTGATTGAACTGACAATCTAAAAACTCCAAACTTGTTAAACCACTTACGTTCAAACTAGTTAGATTTCCTGTTGTGCCACTTCCAAGAACACCTCCATTACAGCTCAAACTTTTAAGATTAGGCAAATTACTCAAACTTAAATTCGTAAGTTGTAAATTATAAGCACAATTTAATGTATCTAAATTTAGTAAATTAGAAATTGTGAGTGAGGTTAAATCATTTTTAGCACAATTTAATTTTTTTAGGTTTGGCAAATTATTAATATCCAAACTTGTTAATTGCGAATTGTACAAACTTAAAGTTTCTAAATTAGTCAAACCGTCAATAATAATACTTGATGCAGGTGAATTATTATAATTAAAACTTATTAGATTTGTCAAACCATTCAAATTTAAAGTCGTAAACTGATTTTGACTACAATCTAGAGTTTCTAAATTTAATAATTGATTCACATTTAAAGTAGAAAGCAAATTACCACCACAATAAAGTGTTTTTAGATTAGGATTATTACTTGTGTCAAGAGTAGTTAGCAGGTTAGAACTACACCCTAAAATTTCAAGGTTTGGTAATCCAAATAAATTTAATGATGCTATTGCATTAGTAAAACAGTACAATGTTGTCAAATTAGACAAACCTGTTAGGTTTAGATTACTTATTTCATTGCCAGCACATGCCAATACTTTAAGATTTGGCATACTACTAAAATTGGTTATGTTAATTTTAGTGAAGCTATAATTCAAACTTTCAAGGTTTGTTAATCCTGTCATGTTCAAAGTTTGCAAATTACTACAAGAATAACACGTTAAAGTTTTCAAATTAGACAATCCATTCAAGGTTAATGTTTTTAAGTAATAGTTAAACCATAAATCAATTTCTTTAAGATTCACTAAACCATTTAGAGTAATCGAGGTAAATTTATTTTGACGACATTTCAAAACCTCTAAATTTACAAAACTTGTAAGCCCATTAGAATATCGAATATTGCTATTGCTAATTTCTAAATATTTTACTAAAGCTGCTTCGCTTACTTGTATTTCACCATCGCCATTAGCATCAATCACCATCCAATTATCGCTAAAGTCTTTTGCAACTTCAACAGTTGGACTTGCCATTAGAAGCTTTGCCTTAAAATTCGCATCAGGAATATTCACAATTTGTGCATTTACTATCCCAGTAAATAGCAATAAAAATAATAGTAATTTTTTCATAGGGTTGGATTTATTAATTATTTTGTTCATCTTGTTTTATTTTGTTATTATTTTAAAGATTTTCATCTTAAACTCTAAAAAGATTTTATCAATTCTTGCAAACGTTCTTTCTTGCGTTGCGAAATGGGTAATTCGGTATTATCTGCCATTACTACATAACCACCATCTCGTTTTACATACGATTTCAAGAAATTTAAATTTATTAAATGCTTTTGATGGATGCGTTCAAATCCATATTCTCCCAACATTTCTTCATATTCCTTTAGGGTTTTAGAAATAATTATAGGTTTGCTATTTTTAATATAAAACGTTGTATAATTGTCTTCTCCTTCGCAACGAATAATATCACTTACTTCATAAACGTGAATGCCATCGCTGGTTGTTAATGCAATTCGCTTGTAATTATCTACTTTCTTGCGAATGTTTTCTAACAGCAAATCTATGTGTGCATAATTGTCTTTTTTGTCAAGCGTTGTGCGTATTTTATGAATTACAATTTCCAGTTCATCAATATCTACAGGTTTCAGCAAAAAATCAAGCGCACTAAATCGGAAAGCTTTTATGGCATATTCCTCGTGAGCGGTAATAAACACGATGTGCGAAGTAGTTTTTCCGTTTTTGGATGTCAACTTTTCTAACACATCAAACCCAGTTCCATCATTGAGCTGAATATCCAAAAACACAACTTGTGGTTTTAGTTTGTCCATAATTGCAACTCCTGATGCCACATCTTCGGCTTCGCCAACGATGATTATGTCTGGCGCAAAATGGGCTAATAATTCTCGAATTCCGTTTCTTAAATTTACATCGTCGTCTATTAATATTGCTGTAATCATTTATGTTTTTTAGTTTACGATTGTTGATTGATAGTTTTTAGAATACTGTATTCATTTAACATTAATGCTTTTCAACTTTTGCCTTTTCAATAAATTGTATTGGCAAACACAAGGTAACTTTTGTACCTTTCATTCCATTGCTTTCTGGAAACAATTCTTCGATTGAAACTTCGGCTTTTTTAGATGTAGTGCTTGCTATCATTTCTAATCTTTTTTTAGTAATGTCCAATGCCATTGATTTATGAACGACAACGGTATCGGTTTTAATTGCTGCTGATTTTTCGAAACCAATGCCATTATCAGTAATGGTACAAACCAAATTTTGATTCTCTAATTTAAAATCTATTCCAATCGTTCCGTGTTCTTTGCCCGGAATTATGCCATGAATTATGGCGTTTTCTACAAATGGTTGTAACAAAAGTGGTGGCAATGCCAAATCGTCTTCGATTGCTGGATCTTTGGTTATTGTGAAATCGAATTTGTTATTAAATCGTAGACGTTCTAACTCTAAATAATTGTCTAAACTTTGAATTTCTTTATCAATAGGAATTAATGATTGCTTAGAATATTCTAGTGTTAGTCGCATTAATTTAGAAAATTTAGACAAATAACGCACCGCGGAATGAGCACCATTTTGAACAATAAAACTAGAAATAGAACCCAAACAATTAAAAACAAAATGCGGATTCATTTGCAAATGCAACGCTTTTTGTTCGTATTCTGCTAATTCTTTTTGTAGGGTTAATGTTTTTTTGAGTTGCAAACGGTTGTAAAATAAAAAACCAATTCCAGTCAACATCAAAGTGAATAATCCAGCAAAAAAAAGTTGCATTTTATTCTGTTTGGATTGTTCTTGAAGCAATAAATTCTTTTTTTCGAATGCAACTTCTCGTTTATCAAAATCAAAATTCATAGCAGCTTCAATTCCTTTTCGGATATTGTCTTCGTTGGTCAAATTGTCTTTAGCTTGACTATACAATTCAAAATGACGTAATGCTTCAACTGAATTATTTTGTTGTTTATAAATTGTACTCAATATTTTTTCTGCAAAAACGGTCTGGTCCAAAGAGCCAGTTTCTTTTGACAATAGTAATGATTGATTGGTGTTAGACAAAGCCAAATTGTAATTTTTTTGATTCAAATACAATTCACCGACGTACAAATAAGTGTTGGCTACTCCAAATTTATCATCAATATTTTTGAAAGTTTGAATCGATAAATTCCAGTTTTCAATTGCTTTACTAGGATTATTAATTGCTTGATAATACAAACCCATATTGTTGAACCATTCTCCAAGAGCACGAGAATCTGGATTTTTATCAATACTTGATTTTGCTTGATTGTAATAATCTAATGCTTTTTCGTAATTCTTTTGTTTTAGATAACAATTGGCAATATTGGTAAGCGTAATTCCAATATTAGGATCATTCAATTTGGCTTGAATTTTCTGGGCTTTCAAGAAATATTCTAATGCTTTAAAATCCGTTCCTTGCGATTTGTATTCTACTCCAATATTATTATAAACTTGAGCGCTTTTTTTGTCATCTTTTAAAGATTCATAAATTTTTACAGCTTTAAAATGATATTGCAATGCTTTGGAATAATTGCTTTGTTCAGAAAAAACAATTCCGATGCTTCCGTATGCTTTTGCCAATCCTTTATTAATTTTTAGCTTTTCATCAGCATTGGTTTGGGTTTCATTTTCAAAAATATATTGTGCAGAAGTGAAATATTCTAAAGCTTTGGAATAATTTCCAGAAATAATATTGATATTTCCAAGATTCAAATCAGCAAATCCTTCTTCGATTTTATAGCCAATTTTTTGTGACAATTGCAATGCTTTTGTTGCATAATCCAACATCAATTTTGGATTGCTTGTTTTGTATTCGTTTGCAATTGCATTTAAGTTTTGTGCTTTTTCTATGTCGTTTTTAGGTTGTTGTAAAACGGTCAACAAACTGTCGATTGTTTTGGTTTGAGATTGCAAGAATCCAAAACAGAACAAAAATAAATATAGGAGAATTGATTTTTTCATTTTTTACAAATTGATAAAACAAATATAACATTTACTTATTTGCAAAAAATGGTTAATGAGGAAACTGCAAGATTCAATGAGAAAAATATAGATTTGACCGAGAATTTGGATTTCTAAAAATAAAAAACCCTTTCAAAGTTTAAAACAATGAAAGGGTTTACTAATAATTAAAAAAACTTACTCTTTCATAATTTGTTCAACTTTAGCACCATTTTCAGAAGTGATTTTCAAGAAATAGATTCCTTTAGATTAATTGTAAAGTTTTAAAATTCGAAATTAAACCAAAACATCATCAATAATCTGTTTCATTTTTGTAGTACTTATTTGCTCGTAAAATGCAACAGAATAACCATCTATAGTTAATTGTTTAAAAAACTCCTTTGCACAATTAATTTTCACTTCTTCAATTTTTCTTAAATCTGATTCTTTTTTCACGTCTTTTGTTTCAACAATAATATTCAAAATTTTATTTCCATCAGATTTTTTAACCACGTACATAAAATCTGGACTATAAGATTCTCCTGCAATTGTTGGAATTGAAATACTTCTACTTGGGATTTTGCCATAAACAACAACCTCACTTACTTGTTCCAAAATATTAGTTTTTTCCAATGGAGAATCAAAAGCAACTGTGTCGTACAAATATTTTTCAACAGGTGTGTCTTCAATAAAATTTGTTCCGATAAATCCTTGTGTTATTTCAAGTTTTGGAGTTCCATTTGCAAAAGTCAAAGATGTTCCATTTAGTTTGATATTGGTTTTAACATACGAAAAACGACCTTGCAAATTATTAATTTTCCAATCATTAAATTTTGAAACAAATTTTGCTACACTTGATTCATTTATTTTATCCTCATCTATTTTGTTGGTTTTTGAATATTCAATTAATGCTTGGTTTAACAATTGAATTGGAATATTTGTTTGTTTGTTTATTCTTTTTAGAAATTCTCCGTAGGCTAATTTTTTAATGATTTTATATTGATTACCGCTACTTTCATTCAATATCATTAAACCATCAGAAGTATTTAATATTTCTCTTTTACTTGAAATAATAACATCTACAAAAACATCATTTTTAAAAAGTGAAACCAATTCATTTTTTAAATAATTATCATTCTCAATTTTCTCATAAAACAATAAATATTTTTGATTTATAGCTTCCCAAAGTGTTTTTATTTCGCTGTATTGTGCCACACGAATTTTTACTTTTCGTTCTTTAACTTTATTTCTGTCGGATATTTTATTATTGTTTAATCCAATTGCAAAGTTTGGATATTCTTCAAAAAATTGATTTGAGTTTTCTATTACAACATTATTGTTTCTATCGATAAATTTTTTAATCAATAAATCTGTAAATAAATCATCCGAGTTTACACCTAATTTATCTGCTATTTTTTGAAGTTGTTCTTCGGTTATAACAAATCCTTTAGGCAACTCATCATTAATTTCTTTAACCAATTTTTCTGCAAAATCGGCTTCGGTAAAATCAATAATATAATTTAGTTTGAAATCCTCGTTTGAAATTCTATTACCATTTTCATCAACTGGTAAACGCAAACCTCGACCAACTTCTTGTATTTTACTATTCTCGCTTCCGCTAGAGCGAAGTTTTGCAATTGTAAAAACATTAGGATTATCCCAACCTTCTTTTAAAGTCCATTTAGAAAACAAAAAACGCCTTGTATTGAGTTTTCCATCTTCTGTTTTTATTGATAATAATTTCTTTTTGTCAAATAAAATCTCATTGATTTGATTCGCAATTTCCTCATCAGAATTAGTATTATCCTGCGAAAAATAACCAGCGTGACAAGCCGAAATATCTAATTTTGATGCTTTTAAATACTCAATATAATCGCTATCATTTTCAGTTGAAAGCTTAGGTAAAATTTCGTTTATCTTTTCTAATAATAGTCTTTCAAAAGTATTTTTTAGATACGTTTCTTTTCCACTTTTATCATCTTTTCTATAGGAATGAATATCATCAATAAAGAAAAGTGCCAATGTTTTTATCTTAAATTTTCTATCAAAATTAATTTTCTCGGTTTCAAAATGTCGGTCAATAGCCAACCGCAACATTTGTTCTTGATATGAAGAAGAATAAATATCGTTTATAAATTCTTCACCTTGAAATTTGGTTTGACCATTTGACAATTCAATATAATTAGAACCAATTGCTTCGATAACAATTCCTTCTAATTCTGTTGAAATTAGAGATAAACTATCGCCTTTTTTTAGTTCGAAAGATTTAGTATTGTTTCCTTTTTGAATGTAATTCAATTTAACTGCTGTTTTACTTTGAACCGACATAATTTTCACCTTATCTTCTTTATTTGATAATGGTTCAAAATGTTCTTTCGCAATTCCTTTTATCAAATTTTGATTAAACGCATCACAAGCCGTTAAGTTGTAAAGCAAATTATGATAATCTTTAAATGTAGTTTTCGCCGTTGTAATTATTGGAAAAGTTGCACCAAACCGAATGATACATTGCGGTTGAATATCATTAATAATGAAATCGAATGTTTTTTGCTCTTTTGAAAAACGATGTGGTTCGTCAATTATCAAAAATGGTTTTGTAGCTTTCAAGGCTTCAACTGGTCGATGAAATCCTTCTGGACCATAATCATAATCGTTACGATTTAGCATCGCATCTTGCCTAGTACTAAACAATGCCATATTGGTTAGCAAAACATAAATTTTATTAGCGTTTTGACTAGAACCTGATACAAATTCTCTAATTACTCCGGGAAACCTCTTTTTGCCTTTTTTAGCCTTACTTGCTTCAAGAACTTGTAATTCTATTTCAGTTCCATAACCGCAAACGTTTTTAAAATGTTTTTTGGTGTAACTGTCTTGAATAAATTGTTTTGTTCCAGCTTTGATTGCCAATGTTGGCACCACAATTATAAATTTATTTATCTTAAACTTTTTATGAAGTTCAAAAATAGTAGCCACTTGAACATAGGTTTTCCCAGTTCCTGTTTCCATTTTAATGTCTAAATTCAAATAGTTTTCAATGCCATTCAAATTGATGTATTCGGAATCAACTGCATTTTCTTTTTGAACTTTTTTTATTTGTTCTAACAGCGTTGCTTTATCTTCATCTAACTTTGGATTTGCAAAATAAAAGGTGTTTTTCTTAAAACTATCTTCGGTAAACACATTACTGATCGCATTAACCGCTTTCTCTTGATGAGGCAAACCATTTTTTAAAATTAACTCCATAATTAATACCTTACATCAATATTAATTTTCAAATTCTTCTCACTGTCGTTCAAGATTTTCAAGTTCTTTTCTAACATTTCGGTTACCGACCATTCGTTAAAACTGTAACCAAACAGCACAATATTTTCAGGATTAAAACCAGCAATTGTATCATATTTTTCAAAAAGAACTACCAACGCTTCTTGTGTGAAATTGGAATTGATTAAATACAAATGTTTTTGACAATAATATGCCGTATAACCTTTTAAATCTATAGTTTCAACTTTTGCATTCAATCCGTAACCATCATTGTTTAGCCAAGTTGTTAAAACAGTTTCTGTACCAAAATCGTCTAAAATTGTGGCATCACCAAGTAAACTGGCTTTATCAAAAGTTTCGCATTTGTCTAATGTGTTTTGATTAGGTTCGTTGAGAATGAAATGTTTGAAGCCGTAATCAATTTCGGCTTTTGTTTCTGCTTTAATTTTTTTGGATGCTCTTTTTATTCGTTCAAAACCTATATAATCCAACGTTGTCGGATATTTTAATTCATTAAGAAAATTATAAGCATTCTTTTGACTTTCTTTTTTTAGGTCTAAATCCTCCGGAAGTTGAATGGCTATAAAATTTCTGTTTCCTCCATCCTCAGCATTAAGTTGCATTACAGAATGTGCGGTAGTCGCAGAACCTGAAAAAAAATCTAAAACAATGTCTTTTTCATTACAAAAAACACTTATAAAACTAATAAATTTTTTAATTATAGTTTCATCTTTGGGAAAATCGAATACTTTAAATTCAAACAATTTTTCCAATCTTTTTGAAGCTCCTCTGCCATCTTTATAAAAAACACTTGGTGTGAATTCATATTCAGTTTCCTTTAAATATCTTTTATAACATGGTACTTTTTGCTCATCTATCCCGAAATAAATCCTATCTTCATCTACAAGCTTTAATAAATTATCATAATTGTACCGCCAACCCATTGCTGGTACCGAAGTTTCCTTTTTAGTAACTGGATGAATCAATGGTTTATGTGACCTTGTTTCAGGATTATCAGGAGCCGATGTATTATCCGCAAAAAATAATCCTTTTTTATCAAATTTATCGTAATGTTTATTTCTTTTAATTGGATGTTCATCATCAAAAGATTTATAAAAAATTTTGATTTCTTTTGACATTCTATTATAATCATCATCAAATTCTAACCTTAATTCTTCTTCTTTTTTATATATTAAATCTAATGATTCTTTTCTCTCTCTGAAATAAATTAAATCTTCTTTATTTGCATCATATATTTTAATTTTATTTCTAGAATAAATTAAACAATATTCATGATTAATTGCAACTGTTTTACCAGCAGATTTTCTTCCCTGATGCCATACCAAACTAGAAATTAAATTCTCTTCTCCAAAAATATCATCACATAACAACTTCAAATTTGCTTGTTCATTATCATCAATGGAAATAAAAATAACACCATCATCTTTTAATAAATCTTTTGCAAGTTGCAAACGTGCATACATAAACATAAGCCAAGCTGAGTGCGAAGCGGAATCTCTTTTGGTTAAATCTAAAATTCGTTTGGCTTGGGTTTCGTCAACGCTTAATTTGTCTTGCAATTCATCAACCGTAAAATTGAAATTGTCTTTATACACAAAACCATCACTTCCTGTGTTGTATGGTGGATCTATATAAATACATTTTACACTTTTGGAGTATGATTTTAATAAATGCTTCAATCCATCAAGATTATCTCCACTGATATAGATATTCTCGCTATCCTTATTTTCGGGTAAATTGTTGTGTTCTGAATTTGGAGTAATTACAGTTGTAGTATCTAAAGATGCCAAAAGTTTGGCGTAGCTTTTACCTAAAAATTTAAGTTCATATCCTTCGTGAACAATATCAACTTTGTCTTTTAGTTCTTCCTTAAATCGCTCTAAATCGAAACTGCCATCTTTTTTAAAACAAGACGGAAAGTGTTCCTTTAAGATAGAAATTTCTTTATTGTTTATAGAAATATTCTTGTTATTGAGTATCGTGTCTTTTATCATGCAAAAACTTTATTTTGTTAGAAAACAAAAAAAGAAGCGCAGGCTAATTGCATTTACTCGTATCTGAGGTGGTCGAATACCCTACCTACAAAGTAAAGCAACGCCCACGCCTTTTGGCATGAACGTTAGCTTAAACTCTCCTGTAGGTATTTGAAATTTCGACCTTTCAGATACAGGTTTTTTCGCTAAACGCTAATTTTTATATGTCTTTAATTTATATCTATAATTTTATTTTTAGTTCAAAACAAATATAGGATTTTCAATTACAATATGGTGTACTTTATTCATTAATGTAATTTTAGATTTACCAATTCAAAATAGAATTTGATTGAAACGCAATTTTATTAGCCCAGACAGCAATGGAAAGCCAAGAAGGAAGAATGCTATTTTTTCTTGTAATTGCAGAACGACCAAAGGAAGTTCCTGCAATTGCAATAGAAAAAAAGCATTGTGATTGCTTGCTTGAAATGTATGGCTGGATTGGCTTCAAGAAATAAAAAAACCTCAAAGGTTAAAAAACATTTGAGGTTGAGAGATTATTACTTCGTTGTAATTACAAAATACTATTTTTTTACTTCTGTTTAAAAGCTTTCACTCCAGGAAAGTATGCTGTATCGCCTAATTCTTCTTCTATTCGAAGTAATTGGTTGTACTTTGCCATTCTGTCTGAACGTGAAGCTGAACCAGTTTTTATTTGTCCACAGTTTAATGCTACTGCTAAATCGGCAATTGTATTGTCCTCTGTTTCGCCAGAACGATGTGACATTACAGATGTGTAACCTGCATTGTGAGCCATATTTACAGCTGCAATTGTTTCAGTCAACGTACCAATTTGGTTTACTTTTACAAGAATAGAATTAGCAATTCCTTCTTTAATTCCGCGAGACAAACGTTCTACATTGGTTACAAATAAATCATCTCCAACTAGTTGCGTTTTATTTCCTATCAGTTCTGTTAAATATTTCCAACCTTCCCAATCGTCTTCATACATTCCGTCTTCAATAGAAATAATTGGATAATTTGTTGCCAATGAAGCTAAATATTCTGCTTGTTCTCTTGATGTTCTAATTTTTCCTGTTTGGCCTTCAAATTTTGTATAATCGTAATTTCCGTTTACATAAAACTCTGAAGCTGCGCAATCTAACGCTAACATAATTTCGTCTCCAAATTTATATCCTGCGTTTTCAACTGCTTTTTTAATTGTATCTAATGCGTCTTCTGTTCCTCCAGCAAGATTGGGTGCAAATCCACCTTCGTCTCCAACAGCAGTACTCAAACCTCTATCGTGTAATACTTTTTTTAGATTATGAAAAATTTCAGTTCCCATTTGCATTGCGTGTGTAAAAGAAGTTGCTTTTACTGGCATAATCATAAATTCTTGAAATGCAATTGGCGCATCAGAATGTGATCCTCCATTGATGATGTTCATCATTGGAACTGGTAATGTATTGGCAGAAACTCCTCCAACATATCTGTATAAAGGCAATCCTAATTCATTTGCAGCAGCTTTTGCAACAGCAAGTGAAACTCCTAAAATTGCATTAGCACCAAGATTAGATTTATTTGGAGTTCCATCCAATTCAATCATTGTTTTATCTATGAGGTTTTGTTCAAAAACCGAAGTTCCTAGTAATTCATTGGCAATAGTTGTGTTTACATTTTCAACTGCTTTGAGAACTCCTTTTCCCATAAAAGCTTTTCCGCCATCTCGAAGTTCAACAGCTTCGTGTTCTCCAGTTGATGCTCCAGATGGAACAGCAGCACGACCAAGCACTCCATTTTCTGTAACTACATCTACTTCGATTGTTGGATTTCCTCTAGAGTCTAAAATTTGTCTTGCGTGTACTTTAATTATAATGCTCATTTTTTTAGGATTTAGTATTTTTTAATTCGCTTTTTTAACTATTCAACAAATTTAATCAATCATTAAAAATAATCATACAAATAGTTAAAAACTTATAAACTCAATCGTTTTAGTAAATCGAAGTTTTTATTATAAAAGTTCCTTAAAAAGAATTAAAGAATAAACTTAATAAAAAAGTCAAATTTAAGCCACAAATAGAATAATAAAAAAAAATAATATGTAATCTTTTATTTATAATTAATTAATTATTGTGTTTTTAATCGATTATTAGTAACGTTTTAACGATTAAATCTAAATTATTATTTACTTTTACAAAAATAATTTCCCCAAATTTATTTAAAATGAATAAAACTACTTTACTTCCGCAAAGAAAAAATTATAAGAAATTACTTGTAATAATGTTATTTATTATTAGTGTGAATTCTATAAATGGTCAAAGCTATAGAAGCCAAAGATCTTATGTTGACGATTTTGGCAGGAATGAACTTTTTGTAAAAGAGTCATTGGCTGAATATTCTAAATCTATTGTGAATTCAATTTCAGAAGAGAGAACTGAAAATACTTTAAAAATTATTTACTTAAAATTAGAAAAAATCAATTCTATATTGTTAAAAAATGATAAAGGATTAAATGGTGATTTAACATTACGTGATGCTTTTATTAGTTTAAACAGTAAAACAATTTCATTATTTAAAAGTAAAACCTTGCGTCTTAATGATTATAAAGAACTTAGCGCTTTGAGTATAGAAGAAATAGATGAAGTTTTTAAGAGAAAAGAAAGTGAAATTGAGGATTATTATGCCGAAGTTTTAAACTTTGAGAAAATGAAAAGAGAATTCGGATTAAAATATGACATTAAAATTAGGTCTTCTATTAGAAAAAATATTCTTGAATATAATGCCATGGAAAATCTATTGTTTTATAAAATAAATGTAATTGATGAAAAATTAATTAATCTTATCAATCAAAATAAGTCGGAAGAAATTTTTTCTTGTATTACTTATTTAAACACAATAAGTGATGATGCTTTGATTAAAGTTGAAACATATAAAACAGAAGTGACAGACACTTCTTTAAACACTGCTAACAAGCAGTTTATTGAATACATGAAAATCAATAATGGAAGTTTATATTCATACTATGTTCAATTTGATAAATTAAATACCGAATTACAAAAAATGAAACTTGATTCTGCAGGAGTTTCTGATGAACAATATAATGCAACTGTTAGAAATTTCAATAATGTAAAGAATATTTATTATTCAGCTTTTGATTTAATTCAATCTAAAAAACAATCAGTGATAAATAAATGGTATGTTTCTAATAGTAATTTCTTGAAGAATAACATTCAGTTTGAAAACAACTACGAAAGATATACTGATATTGATTAAAAATTTAATTTTTTATTAATCTAAAATATATAATATGATAATAACAATCCTAATATTATTATTTAAATCATTTAAAAGAATAAACTAGTAACAAAGTTTAATTTTTTTTAAATGATTTTATTGAAATAAAAACAGTTTATATTATATTTATTACTAAAATTCTTGTTATAAACCTTTAATTTATTAGAATTGTTTAACATAAAGCCATATTGAGTATTAATTATATAATCTTTAAATATGAATATGTAACATGCAATGTTTCTGTTCTAAGTAACTTTACATCAAATATAAAAACATATATATCTGATGAAAAATTTACATATAAAAACAGTATTAAGAAATTATAACCAATCACTTATTTGGTTAGTAATGTTTATTTTTATCATGCCTTCAATTTCATATTCTCAAGAGTATAGAAATATAGAAGCATACGTTAGGGATTTTTCTAAGAACGAACTTTTTCTTAAAAAATCATTATTAGATTATTCTTCATCAATTGTAGAAGATTATGAAGAAAGCAGAGCCAAAACTACATCAACAAGAATTACAGAAAAATTAAAAAAAATCAATTCAGTTTTATTGCAATTCGATAAAGGATTTGATAATAATACAATGCTTAGAGATAGTTTTATAAAAATGAATCAAAAAACCATTGAATGTTTAACCAATGGAACATTAATATTAAGTGATTACGAAGCTCAATCATTAAAAAGTATTGCTGAAATTGGTCAAAATGTTAAAGAAAGAGAAAAAAATCTTATAAGCTATTTTGATGAATTAAGAAGATATGAAAAAAGTAAAAAAGAATTTGGCTTGAAATATAAATTGAATATTAATAGTTTTAATGGCAATAATCTTTTTGAATACAATGCTTATCAAAACATATTGTTCTACAAAATAAATATTTATGACCAAAAACTTATAACTTCAATTAATAATGTGAACATAAATGATTTTTATCAGTCTATAATAGCATTAGAAGATATTAATCAAGAAATAATTTTAAAAACAAGTATTTACAAAAACAATTATACAGACAATTCTTTAAATAATGCAAATATAGAATATGCTAGATTTATATTAGTTCAGAAATCTAAATTGACACCTTATTTTTATGATTTTGCAAATGAATATGTTGAATTACAACATTTAAAAAATAGTGCAAAAAAAGGAACACAAGAAGAAATAACAAACTATAATAATGTGGTTAAAGCATATAATATAAAAAAGAAATTGTTATTTGACACTATTGATAATATTCAAAATAGTAAAAAAATGATGTATAATAATTGGTTTATAACTAATACTAAATTTTTAAAAAACAATATAAAATTTGATGATTTATATGAAAGTTACACCTATAATAATTAATACAATTAGCAAACAAAAAAATGGATTTCAATATGAAATCCATTTTTTTTGTTTTAAATAATTTATTCTTTTTTTGACTTTATAATAGCATCAATAAAATCATCAAACAAATAACTAGAATCGTGTGGTCCAGGAGAAGCTTCTGGATGGTATTGAACTGAAAAACAATTTTTAGATTTCATTTTCATTCCTGCAACGGTATTGTCATTGATGTGATAATGTGTGATTTCTAAATCTTGATTGTTTTCTAATTCTTCTCTGTTTACTGCAAAACCGTGATTTTGTGATGTTATTTCTCCTTTTCCTGTTAAGATATTCATTACTGGATGATTTATTCCACGATGACCATTGAACATTTTGTAAGTTGAAACTCCGTTTGCCAAAGCAATAATTTGATGGCCAAGACAGATTCCGAATAAAGGTTCATTGGTGTTTATAATTTCTCTAGTTACAGCTTGTACTTCTTTAAGTGGTTCTGGATCACCTGGACCATTTGATAAAAAATAACCATCTGGTTTGAATGATTTTAATTCTTCAAAATTGGTGTTGTATGGGAAGATTTTTATATAACAATCTCTTTTGGCTAAATTTCTTAGGATATTTTTTTTAATTCCTAAGTCTAGTGCTGCAATGTTGTATGTTGCTTTTTCGTTTCCATAATAGTAAGCTGATTTGGTTGAAACTTTGGAAGCCAACTCTAAACCTTTCATATTTGGAACTTGCGAAAGTTGTTTTTTTAGTTCTTCTATTGAAGTTCCGTCAGTTGAAATTACTGAGTTTTGTGCTCCGTTATCACGAATGTAACTTACTAATGCTCTCGTGTCTACATCTGAAATACAAATTAGATTTTGCTTTTCAAAATAGTCATAAAGATTACTTTCTGAATCTGGTCTTGAATGGTTGAAACTAAAATTTTTACAAACTAAGCCAGAAATCATTATTTTATCTGATTCTACTTCTTCGTTATTTACTCCATAATTTCCAATGTGCGGATTGGTTGCTACCATTATTTGACCAAAGTATGATGGATCGGTAAATATTTCTTGGTAACCTGTCATTCCTGTATTGAAGCAAACTTCTCCAAAAGTTGTTCCTGAAATCCCGATTGATTTTCCGTAAAAAATAGTTCCGTCAGCAAGTAGTAAAATGGCTTGTGGTCTTGTTGTGTAGTTCATATTAGTTAGTTGTGTTTTGCAAATTTAGGATTTTGTAATTAAATTACAATTTTGATTTGTAAAAGTTTATAAACATTCTAATTGTTTGTCTTTTAGCCCTGATAGGAATGAAAATCCTTCTTGTTTTTTTTAACAAGAAGATTGAAATGGATAGCAGGAATATGGATTGCTGATAAAGCCCAAGCTATTTGCTACTGATATTCATCAGGATGAATTCTAAAAAAAAAGTTTAAAAAGCCATCCCGAACTTGGTTCACTCATATAAATGAAGGGAATAAAAAAAAGGATAAACTCGAAAGTTTATCCTTTATATTTATGAAATTGATTTCATTATTCTGCTGAATCGGTAGTTTCTGGAGAAGAAGTTTCTGGAGCTTCAGTTGCTTTAGCTTCTGTAGTTTCCTTTTTAGCTTTAGAACCACGACGGCTTTTAGCTTTTTTCTCCTCTTTTTTACCACCATTGTAAATTTCATTGAAATCTACTAACTCTATCATTGCCATATCTGCGTTATCACCTAAACGGTTTCCAACTTTGATAATACGAGTGTATCCACCTGGACGATCTCCAACTTTAGCTGCAACTTCTCTAAAAAGTTCTGTTACACCATATTTGTTACGAAGGTAAGCGAAAACCACACGACGATTGTGAGTAGTATCTTCTTTTGATTTTGTTATAAGCGGCTCAACAAATTGTTTAAGTGCTTTAGCTTTAGCAACAGTTGTGTTAATACGTTTGTGCTCTATTAAAGAGCAAGCCATATTAGCTAACATAGATTTTCTATGTCCAGTCTGTCTGCTTAAGTGATTGAATTTTTTTCCGTGTCTCATTTTAAATGCTATTTAACTTGATAAAGAAACTAGTCTTTATCTAATTTATATTTTGACAAATCCATTCCGAAGGTTAAATTTTTAATAGCTACTAGTTCATCTAGTTCTGTTAAAGATTTTTTACCGAAGTTACGGAACTTCATTAAGTCGTGTTTGTTAAAAGAGACAAGGTCTCCTAATGTATCAACTTCAGCTGCTTTTAAACAATTTAATGCTCTTACAGATAAATCCATATCAACAAGCTTAGTTTTAAGCAATTGTCTCATGTGTAATGACTCTTCATC
>NZ_JAYVFH010000094.1:0-12578 GCF_043773265.1 Flavobacterium sp.
AAAATAGATTCTAGAACAATTTTAGATACTGGTGGTGCAGATCAATTAATTGGTCGAGGCGATTTACTTTTTTCTAACGGAAATGATTTGGTAAGAGTACAATGTGCCTTTGTAGACACTCCAGAAGTTGAAAAAATTGTAGATTATATTGGTTCACAAAAAGCATATCCAACCGCATATCTTTTACCTGAATATATAGGAGAAGAAAGTAGCATGAAATTAGACATAGATATATCAGAAAGAGATGTTCTGTTTAGAGAAGCTGCAGAAATAATTGTTACAGCCCAACAAGGTTCGGCATCATTATTGCAAAGAAAATTAAAACTGGGTTACAATCGAGCTGGTAGATTGATAGATCAACTAGAAGCAGCCGGAATTGTTGGACCATTTGAAGGAAGTAAAGCCAGAAGTGTAAACATTACCGACTTATCTTCGTTAGACAGTTTTTTAAATAATGAACAAAATTAAATCTAAAATGAAAAAAATAGTTTCGATAGCATTTTTATTATTAGTCACATTTTCTATAAATGCGCAAGATAAAAGAGCCAAAGACTTACTTGATGATGTTACAGAAAAAATTAAAAGCTATAAAAACACAACAATAGATTTTAAATATACTTTAAATAACACCAAAGAAAATATAAATCAAGACAGTAAAGGAAATGTAACACTAGAAGGTAACAAATATGTGTTGAACTTTATGGGAGTTACTAAAATATTTGACGGAAAAAAAACTTACACTGTTGTTCCAGAAGATGAAGAAGTTACAATTTCTAGTGAAGATGAAAAAGACGACAAAGCGATTACTCCGTCTAAAATGTTGACCTTCTTTAATAGTGGTTACAAATATTCAATGGATATACTTCAAAATATTAAAGGAAGAAAAATTCAATACATAAAATTAATACCCAACAGTGCAAAAGATCAAAGAAAAGAGGTTTTGTTAGGTATCGATGTAGAAACAAAAAACATTTACAACCTTATTGAAATTGGCAAAAATGGTACAAAAACCACTTTAACTGTTAATTCTTTTAAAACCAATCAGCCATTATCAAAAAATCAATTTATATTTGTAGCAAGTAAATATCCAAACTACTACATAAATAAATTAGATTAGCATTTGTGAAAATATTAGATAAGTATTTATTAAAAACATTCTTGATTACATTTACTACCGTATTTGTAATCTTGTTTTTTATATTCATATTGCAAACTGTTTGGCTATTTATCTCAGAATTAGCTGGTAAAGATTTAGACACTATTTTAATTCTTAAATTTCTTTTATTTGCAATGCCAAGGATAATTCCTTTGGTACTTCCGCTTTCTGTTTTACTGGCTTCAATCATGACGTTTGGTTCATTTGCAGAAAATTATGAATTTGCTGCTATGAAATCTTCTGGAATTTCCTTGCAAAGAACAATGAGAAGTTTAACTATATTCATTTTTTTCTTAACTGGTGTTGCATTTTTATTTGCAAATAATGTAATTCCGTATGCAGAATATAAATTTATAAATTTTAGACGAAATATTGCACAAAGAAGTCCAGCGATGGCAATTGCAGAAGGACAATTTAGCGAAATAGGAAACTACACCATAAAAGTTGATAAAAAAACTGGCGAAAAAGGTAATATTCTTAATGGAGTAATTATTCATATAAAATCTCCTAATGGTGATGGAAACAAGACTGTTATAAAAGCAAAAAGAGGTGAGTTAATTAGTAATGAAAATTCTAATACTTTAAAACTGGTTTTGTTTGACGGAAATTATTATGAAGATATTGTTCCTAAAAAATTTGAAGAACGCAACCGACTGCCATTTGCAAAAGCAACTTTCAAAAAAGATATTATAAATATTGATTTATCCAAGCTTAATACCAATATAGAAACTGGTGAAATTGCAAATACCAATACAATGCTTACTATGAGTGAGCTTAATTATACCTTAGATTCATTAAATGTTAGTTATAAAAAAGATTTAAAATCATTTACAGAAAACATCTATCAAAGAGTAAATGTAAATAACACAAACACAATAAATTATACTGGAGACACTGTTGCTAAAATTATAAAAACTCTGAATTTATCTGATGATATTTTAAACGGATTAGATAAAACTAAAAAAACAGAAGCACTAAAATATGCAATAAGTAATATAGAAAGTACTTCCTTTTCTATTGATAGTTCAAAATTTGAAATGGATGAAAAACAAAAAAACATAAACGGACATTGGATAGCTCTTTATGATAAATTTGTTATTGCATTTGCTTGTATATTAATGTTTTTTATTGGTGCACCACTTGGAGCAATAATTAGAAAAGGTGGTTTGGGTTTACCAATTGTTTTTGCTGTATCAATTTTTATAATTTTTCACTTTATCAATACTTTTGGAAAAAAACTGGCTCAAGAAAATGGAATTTCTCCATTTTTGGGAACCTGGATGTCTACAATTGTTCTTTCTCCACTTGCGGTATTTTTAACTTACAGAGCAATTAATGATATTGGTGGATCAATAGATTTTGATGTAATACTTGCTCCTTTTCAAAAATTATTTACTTCAAAAGAATCCAAAAACACTACTAAACAAACCATAATTGATATTGAAAATTCTCAAACTACAATTATTAAAGATGAAGAATGGCAAAAACTCAACGCATATGCTGACGATGTTTTAATACAAATAGTTAAAAATGCTAAACAATATAATTATTCTGAAGATTATAGAACTAAAGCTTTATTAATACTTGACCAAAGAGGAATAACTCAGCAAAAATTATTAGAAAATAATAATTTAATCAATTTAGAATATCAAAATTTAGAAGATAATTTAATTTCATATAATTATTCAGCAAAAATAACTTTAGCACTTTACTCTGTAATAATTATTACCTCTTTGGTATATAATAACAATAAGAGTTCTATTTTGATAATAATCTTGAATGTTATCTTGTTTTTGTCCTTTTATATATCTTTATATTTTTCTCAAAAAAAATTGGATGATATTAGTGGCATACTAAAACGAAAAATAGAACCCGGAATTGCAATTGCTTTTCTAATAGGATTTCCTTTTTTTATATTTGTATATTTATACAACAATAAAGTACTTAAGGAAGCAATAGCTGAATATAGATAATATACTGTTATCAAAAACAAAATAAAATGTCAAATACTATAAAACTCAACACAATTGAAGAAGCCATCGAAGATATTAGAAATGGCAAAATAATAATTGTTGTTGATGATGAAGATCGAGAAAACGAAGGCGATTTTCTTGCTGCAGCCGAAAAAGTTACACCCGAAATGATAAACTTCATGGCAACTCATGGTCGCGGATTAATCTGTGTTCCTCTAACAGAAAGTCGTTGTAAAGAATTAGATCTAAATGTCATGGTAAATAATAATACCGACATTATGCAAACTGCCTTTACTGTTTCGGTAGATTTACGTGGAAACGGAGTTACTACAGGAATTTCGGCATTAGACAGAGCAAAAACAGTATTGTCATTGGTAGATTCTAATACTAAACCACATGATTTAGGTCGTCCTGGACATATTTTTCCATTAATTGCAAAACAAGGTGGAGTTTTAAGAAGAACTGGTCATACAGAAGCTGCAATTGACTTTGCTAGATTGGCTGGTTTTAAATCGGCTGGTGTTATTGTAGAAATAATGAATGAAGATGGTACGATGGCTCGTTTACCACAACTTGTTGATGTTGCCAAAAAATTCGATTTAAAATTGGTTTCAATTGAAGATTTAGTTGCTTATAGAATGCAACATGATAGTTTGATTATTAAAAAAGAAGATTACGAAATAGAAACTAGGTTTGGACAATTTAGACTTCGTGCCTATTTGCAAACCACCAATAAACAAGTTCACGTTGCACTTACAAAAGGAAGTTGGAGTAACGGAGAAGCAATACTTACAAGAATAAATTCTACTCAAATAAATAATGATATTCTAGGAACATTAACAAATAATGCCGACAAGAAACTTGACAATATGTTTAAGTTGATTAATGATGAAGGAAAAGGAGCAATATTATTTATTAATCAAGAAGTACAATCGCTAGATTTATTAAATAGATTGAAAGAATTAAAGATTTTACAAGAACAAGGAATAAAAAATGCACCACAAATAAAAATGGATTTTAAAGATTATGGAATTGGTGCACAAATTCTTCATGACATAGACATATCTAAAATTAAATTAATTTCAAATACTAAACAAACTAAACGTGTTGGAATGATTGGATATGGGTTGGAAATTACTGATTATGTTGAATATTAATAAAGATTTTAAAAAGAAATATTTATAAAACAAAAAAACCATCCTTTGGGTGAGATGGTCTTTTTTCAAAATCAAACAAAACTATATAAATCACTTATTTTTTCATAAACATATTAGTATAATACTTTTTACCAGTTTCTGGATTTACAGTAATCGAAATTCCAAAATGTGTATAATCACCATCTAAATTTGCTTTGTGGCCTGGACTATTTAACCATGCATATAATGCTGCTGCTGGTGTAGAAAAGTTATAAGCAATATTTTCACCTACTTTCACTGCATTTAATACTTCAATAATATTATTTGCTCTATCATTAAAATAATCATGATTAACAACATTATTTAAAATCATATATTCATTGTGCTCTTCAGATTTATAAGATATATGATTAATTATAGTTAACGCATTTAATCCTTGAGAAACCCTATATTCATTAATTACTTGAGCTAGCTTATTCTCATCATCAGAATAGTTATATTCAGTTACAATTTGAGAATCACTTGATAAATCATTAGAAGAATCAGATGAACATGACATCATTGAGAACACCAAAACGATTGGCATTAATACTCTTAATAGGTTTGCTTTCATAATAGTAGGTTAGTTTTTTAAAGATAGATTTGGGGCAAATATCTTTATGGTTTATATGGTTAACGATTTTTTCTATTTTGCTTGTACAAGTTTACTACTATTATCGCTAAAACGCACAATAAAATCGATGAAATGCGTAAAATTTATTTATACATATATATATTTCTTACAATTATGATGAAAGTCTTTCAATTTTCCAGGAGAAATCGTCTTGCAATTGATACCTAATTCTATCATGAAGACGATTTGGTCTTCCTTGCCAAAATTCTATTTCTTGTGGTCTTACCAAAAAACCACCCCAAAACTTTGGTCTACTAATTTCTTTACCTTGATAATAGTTTTCCAACTCTTTGAGCTTCTCTTCTAAAACATTTCTAGACGAAATTACACTACTTTGATTTGAAGCAATGGCGCCAAGTTTACTTCCATCTGGTCGTGAATCAAAATAATTATCTGAAACAACTTCTGTAGTTTTTTGGGCAATACCTTTTATAATTACTTGACGTTCTATACTTGGCCAAAAGAAAGAAAGACAAACATTGGGGTTGTTTGCAATTGCGTTTCCTTTTTCGGAGTTATAATTGGTGTAGAAAATAAATCCATCTTCGTTAAAGCTTTTAAGTAATACAACTCTAGATTTAGGAAATCCATCTAACCCAATTGTAGATATGGTCATTGCATTTACTTCATCAACTCCGCCAAAATCTTCGGTTTCATGAAACCAAAAATTAAATAAATTTATTGGATCTTCTGGAATTGTAGTTTCTAAAAGTTCACTTTTATCGTAGGATTTTCTGTAACTGCTTAAGTCTTTCATTATATATAGTGTTTGATGCAAAGTTCGCAAAGTTTTTTTATAAAGTTTGCAAAAATTAAAATGGTTTTTCAATTAGCCCCAATTGCAATGGAAATCCTTGTCTCGTTTTTAAAGAACGAGGCAAGATTGGAATGGAAAGTGGGAATATGGATGGCTGGTAAATCACTATTGACTTGCTCCTAAATCATATTAAACTCTTTTCCGTCGTCTGCAAGAAAAGTGTTTTCAAAAATGGTTTGGGCTTCTTGTTTAAATAAATCGATGTTGTTGTAACGTGTAGAAAAATGCCCAAGAATAAGATTTTTTACATTGGCGTTTTTAGCAATTGTTGCTGCTTGCTTGGCTGTAGAATGCATTGTTCGCTCAGAAAGATGTGATTCGCTTTCAAGAAATGTGCTTTCATGATATAGATAATCTGAATTTTCTATAATAGGAATTATTGCTTCATTATACATTGTATCGCTACAATATGCATAAGATTTAGATGCTTGTGGATCAAAAGTTAACTCAGAATTTGGAATAATTTTTCCGTTATCTAATGTCATGTCGCCACCATATTTTAATTTATTGAAATAGACTTTATCTATATTGTATTGTTCAACTTTTTCAATATTTAATTTTCGTTCACTATTTTTTTCTTGAAATAAAAATCCGTTGGTGTAAATGCGATGACTTAACGGAATTGTTTTTACCATTACTCTATCGTCTTCAAAAATAATTTCTGATTCTTTTGATTCTAATTCGTGAAAATATAAATTGTAACCAGTGTAGGAACCAGAAGCTTTTAATTGCATCAAAATTATTTCTTTGATACCTTTTGGTCCATAAACATGTAAATCATTTTTACGATTGAGTAACATGAAGGTCGAAATCAATCCAATCAATCCATAAAAATGATCACCATGAAGATGTGAGATAAATATTTGGCTAATTTTAGAAAATTTAACTTTGCTTTTTCGCAACTGTACTTGTGTTCCTTCGGCGCAATCTATTAGAAATAGTTTATTTTTAATTTCTAATACTTGTGATGTAGGATTGGATATTGTTCGTGGAGTTGCTGCATAACAGCCAAGTATGGTTAATTTCAAAATATTTTTATTCTATTTTATTGTTTTCAATTTTACTTAGTTTAATAATTCTAAAGATTAAATAAACTAGAATTCCAAGATTTGCAATGATTTTAAAATAATCAAATTCATTGGTTTTCAAGGAAGTAATTATTCTGCTTGCTAATAAATAAGTTGCAACAAACAATATTGCTACATATATATAAATTAATATTTTAGTATCTATTTTCATAATTTTAAAATCCTAAATCACGTTCTATTTCTTCCATTTCAATAATATCATTTGCTTCTTGTAATGATGGCACAACAATTAATTTTACTGGAACATCATTAAAATCAATATTCTCAAGAACAATTACAAATGATTTTTTTTCTTTTTTGTGTATTTTAGATAATTCTAAAAATGATTTAATATCTTTAATTGTTATCTCTTTATTATGAGTCAAATCAATAATTAAGTTTTGAGATTTATAACTACTATGTTCATGAGTAATTTTTTCAAGAAAAATTGATATGTTTCCTTGAGTATCTTTTATAATTGTTGTTTTTCCTTTTTGTGTTACTTTCATTTATTCTGAATTTATTTCAGAATCTTTCAATTAGAATCCGAAAATTTATATTTATTACTGTTTTATTTTTGACGCCAATAAATAAATCACTGCCATTCGTATTGCAACTCCATTTTCTACTTGATCAAGAATTACAGATTGTTGTGAATCTGCAACATCACTTGTTATTTCAACACCACGATTTATTGGTCCTGGATGCATTATTACAATTTCTTTGTTTAATGAGTTTAATAATTCCTTGTCAACACCATATTGTTGTGCATATTCTCTGGTTGATGGAAAATAATTTACATCCATTCGTTCATTTTGTACACGCAACATATTGGCAACATCACACCATTCTAATGCTTTTCTAAGATTAGATTCTACTGTAACCCCAAGACTTTCAATATGTTTAGGAATTAAAGTTTTTGGACCACATACTTTAACTTTTGCTCCTTGCATTTGCAAAGCATATATATTTGATAAAGCAACTCTAGAGTGCAAAATATCGCCAACAATAACAACTTTTTTTCCGGCAACTTCTCCTAATTTTTCTCTAATTGAAAAACTATCTAGCAATGCTTGAGTTGGATGTTCATGTGCACCATCGCCTGCATTAATAATACTTGCATTAACATTTTGAGAAAGAAAATAGGCAGCACCAGGATTTGGATGTCTCATTACAACCATATCAACTTTCATAGATAGAATATTGCTAACTGTATCAATAAGTGTTTCTCCTTTTTTTACAGATGATTGTGCAGCCGAAAAACTAATTACATCAGCCGATAATCGTTTTTGAGCTAACTCAAATGATAATTTGGTACGTGTACTGTTTTCGAAAAAAATATTTGCAATGGTAATATCTCTTAATGAAGGAACCTTTTTTATTGGTCTGTTTATAACTTCTTTAAAATGATCTGCAGTTTCAAAAATAAGCTGAATATCTTCTGGTTGAAGGTATTTTATTCCTAATAAATGGTTAACTGAAAGTGCTGTCATTTTTTCTAGGTTGTAGGTTTAAGGTTATTATTTGATAATAAATAAACTGCATCTTCTCCGTCTTTTTCAATCCAACATACTCTTACTTTTTCGTCATTAATTGCGTCAACTTGTCTTCCTCTATAATCAGGTTGAATTGGTAAATGCCTACTAAATCTTCTATCAATAAGTGTTAAAAGCTCTACTTCTGATGGTCTTCCAAAGGATTGAATTGCCGTTAAAGCGGCATTTATACTTCTTCCTGTATATAATACATCGTCTATAAAAATAACTTTTTTGTTTTCTACTAAAAAATCAATTTGCGTTTTATTGGCTTCCAATGGCTTTTCACCTCTTCGAAAATCATCTCTAAAGAAAGTAATATCTAAAAAACCTAATTGAATATTCTTTAAATGATATTCATTTTCTAAAATTTGTTTGATTCTTTGTGCTAAAAATTTGCCACGAGGTTGTAATCCAATTAAAACAGTTTCAGAAAAATCAAGATGTTTTTCGATTAACTGACAAGCCAAACGATGTAGAATGATAGTTACTTCTTTTGCAGTGAGTAATATTTTTTGACTCATAATGAAGTGTTGTTTGGATTGCAAATATAAGATTTTTTTTGAAGTTTTAAAATACTCTGTTTGTTGATTTATTTCATTTTTAGTTATTTTTTACATTTTATTATCAATTTATCTATATTAAGTAAAACCATTTATGATTAACTTTGATAAAAATAAACATCATGAAAAAAATAACACTATTCGCAACTCTATTTTTATTTCTAATTATTGCTTGTAAATCTTCTAATAATTCAAATGCTAATTTTCTGAAAATTACTTTGGAACCTAAAAGTAACAGCAGTGTTTCTGGAACCGCAACTTTTTCAGAAAAAAATGGCTTTGTAACATTTGAAGCAAAAATATCTGGATTAAAACCTGGAATTCATGCTATACATATTCATGAAAAAGCAGATTGTTCTGCTGCCGATGCTGCTTCGGCTGGTGGACATTGGAATCCAACTTTTAAAAATCACGGAAAATGGTCAGATGCAGAACATCACAAAGGTGATATTGGAAATTTTACAGCTGATGTAGATGGTAACGGAATAATTTCTTTAAAAACTGACCAATGGTGCATTGGTTGTGGCGATGTAACCAAAGACATACTTGGAAAAGGATTAATTGTTCATGCAAATCCAGACGATTTTACAACACAACCAACAGGGAATGCTGGAGGAAGAGTCGCGTGTTCGGCAATTATAAAATAATATTATCTTGGATAAAAAAGAACTTTTATACTTTAAAAATGCCAAAGAATGGCGCAATTGGTTACACGATAATCATAATTTATCAACAGGAATTTGTTTGGTTTTTTACAAAGTTGGAAGTCAATATGAAAGCATGCGATGGGAAGAAGCCGTGAAAGTTGCAATATGTTATGGCTGGATAGATTCTACCGTAAAAAAAATTGATGATGAAAGAAGAAAACAAATGTTTACTCCAAGAAAAGATAAAAGCGTTTGGAGCAAATTAAACAAATCTTACATCGAAAAATTGCTTCAAGATAATTTAATTCACGAAAGTGGTTTAAAAAAAATTGAAATTGCTAAACTAAATGGTTCATGGCAATCACTTGATGATGTTGAGGATTTACTTATTCCCAATGATTTAGAAATTGCTTTCAAAAAAAATGCAACAGCTTTAGACAACTATACTAAATTTAGTCCTTCCTACAGAAAAAGTTATTTATATTGGTTAAATCAAGCCAAGCGCGAAAAAACTCGAAATACTAGAATTTTTGAAATCATTCGACTTTGTGAATTGAACCTAAAATCAAGACCATAAATAATAATAATAATAATGTTGTTGTTGCAAAACATTAATATCAACAAAATTATAATTGTATTTCAATTTTTTTTCGCCACAAATTCAACAGATTCATCAGATTTTTATCTGTGATAATCTATTGTATTCGTTAAAAAATGTGCGCCATTTTTTTATTTAATTTCTGTTAATCAAGTGTTTGCATTTTGATTCTGATTTTGTCAATAATAATCATTCCAAACTAAAAAAACTTAAACTTAAATTATTATCAAATAACACAAAATAGTATAGTTTTGTAATTTATTAACAAGCTATGATAAACCCATCGGCAAATGGTTGGATAGATAAATTTTTTATGGAGCAAACTAAATTGCTCTCTACTCCTATTGATGCATTATCATTTTATAAAAACATAAGAAAAACTGGTTTTATTTATGGACATATTGTTGCCATTAACAATTTTCCGCAAGTTACTATTGAACAATGGAAAACTGAAGAGGTTTCTAAAGTAGCTTTATTAAACACTTTATTTGATGTTTATTTATTTGAAACAAATAATAAAAATTCTATAAGTTTTATTGAAAAAACTGTAGATTTTTATACTGAAATGAATCCGAAAGGTTTTTCATTTTTAGACACAATATTACCTTCCAATAAATCTCAAAAACTTGAAGGATTAATAAACGAAAGAGTACAAACCAACAAAGATATTATTAGCAAAAATTTCTCTCATATTGTAACCAATGCCTTATTATTAGTAGATGTTTTAGCATTTCATCAATATTTAAAAAAAGGTGAAATTCCAGAAAAATTTTTAAAGAAAACTGAAGAAATTATTCTTAGTACAATTTCATTGGCATTAAAAGTAAAAACAAAAAAATCTGTTCATGATAATTTACTAATTAAATTATTTGAAGCATCTGTTAGATATACTAAATTTTCTGAAGTAACAATTTCTGAATTAGAGACTTTGCCACTTGCCTATTTTAAAGAAGATTTAGAAAAATTTTATTTATTAGATTTAGCTGGCATGACACTCTGGAATGATGGTTTAGTTGAAAACGAAGAAGTTTATTTTCTTCACAAATTAGGTGATAGATTAGAACTATCATCACAATTTGTTGAAGAAAGTATTGCTACTACAAATGAATTTATTACTTCACATAAAAAAAATATTCAGTATTTTAATTATTCTAATCCTGTAAAACATTTTTATGATCAAACTAATACTGGTGTTCAAGTTTTGATTAAAAGAAATAAAAAAAGATTAACAAAAGAACTAATAGAAAGTAAAGAATTAATGTCGCTTTTGGCTAAATCAACAAAGAAAGATTTAAGTGCTGATGAAAAAAAGAAAGTAAAAAAACAGTTACTAGATGTATGCAAAACAATTCCATCGCTCACTATTTTTTTACTTCCTGGTGGTGGTTTATTATTGCCAATTTTAATAAAATTTATACCGCAATTATTACCTTCTGCCTTTAATGAAAATCTCGAAGAAGATTAAAATTTTAATTGATAAACTTCATCCAAATCTTTATTACTGCTCATACTTACCTGTAAATCTGTTACATATCCTGAGTTTAATCCATAAGCCCAACCATGTAACATTAATTCTTGACCATTTCGCCAAGCAGCTTGCACTATTGATGTTTTAGATAAATCAAAAACTTGTTCCTTTACATTAAGTTCTACAAAAGCATTAAATCTATTTTCTTCATTTTCTATAGAGTCTAAATATACATTATGCAAACGATAAACATCTTTTATATGACGAATCCAATTATCAATAATTCCTATAGAATCGTTACCCATTGCAGCTTTTACACCACCGCAACCATAATGTCCACAAACAATTACATGTTTAACTTTTAATACATTTACTGCATAATCTAGAACACTTAACATATTCATATCACTGTGAACAACCATATTTGCAATGTTTCTATGAACAAATACTTCACCAGGTTTTGCTCCAATAATTTCATTTGCTGGAACACGACTGTCTGAACAGCCAATCCATAATAAAGGTGGATTTTGACCTTTAGATAAATCTTTAAAATAATCAGCATCTATTGCCAATTGATTTTCAACCCATTTTTTATTGTTGTCTAATATTTTTTTGTAAAAATCGCTCATCTGGATTTATTTGGGTCAGTTTAGAAATATTCAGTAAATATAAAATTATTCATTGAATTTATCTAAAATAAAAAACTCCTTGAATTTCTTATCAAGGAGTTGTTCTAATTATTTTCTGTCGTATTTGCAACAACTATGAAGATGGTCATACACTTCTTTAGTTGCTTTTACCTCATCAGTATCATGACCAACGGTCGCAATTGCTTTTTTTACATCTAATAAAGAACATTTTTCTTCATTCAAAATCACACTTAATTGATGTGTTTCTATGCTCCAAGTTGCTGATTTTACTCCTTCGACAGAAAAAGCTGCTTTT
>NZ_JAYVFH010000095.1:0-18496 GCF_043773265.1 Flavobacterium sp.
ATTTTTATTTTTTCGGTACTATTGATGCTAACGATTTTTCCGTTTTCGGTAATTATTTCAATGTTTTGATATTTACCATTACGAATGATTTCAATGATTTTATCATTTGTATCAATTTTTCTGCTTACTTCAAGCAAATATGTTTCCCCTTCTTGCATTCTTACTTTAATATCCTTAAAGTCGCCAGTTCTCAAATAATATAATATTTTCATTTCGGCAGGACTTAAATCTGCACTTTTAGGGTCTTTTAATGCTAAATTAAAGTTGTTGTTAGGAAAAATATCTTTTGCCAAATAGAAGAAGTTAAACACCAAATGCGGAGGTAAATTTTCTGTTGCAATTGTTTTTGAATATAGTTCAAGCGAAATTGTACTGATTTTACCGCTTGGATAAACAATCATCAAATATGGCTCTTTCAGAATAGAGTGCATTAAACAAAAATCTATCAATCTGAAATTTGGTACAGTTTCTGTAAAAAGTGCTTCTCGAATTATAAGCAACTTATCTAAATCTAATCCAAACTCTCTAATTTGAGTAACAATATCAATCCAAATGGACTCAATTTTATCAAACTGAAACCAAGCACCCTCTTTTGAACGGTCAGCAGGTTTTAAAACCCCTTTCTTAACCCAATAACTTAAAACTCGTTTTGATTGTTCGGTAAATTTTCGAGATTTTTCTTCCCGAAAACTTTGCTTTAAATCTTCATCTAATACAAAACCAATTAAATCTTTGGTTAAGTCTTCCATCATTTCTTGATGAATTTCTTGGTCTAATTGCTTTTTAAATTCTACTAATTTTACAAAATCTAAACCTGCCATAATATTGTTTTTTTATTTTGTAAAAGTAATATAAAAAATGATGTAACAAAATAAATTTATATAAATTTTGTATTTTATATTTTTGTTAGCATAAAAAATAATGAAATAAAAAAACCTCAACACAGTTAAATGTTGAGGTTTTGCTTTCTAATTCAATCTTTTTATAAAATATTTTTAACTGATATGCTTAATTGAACTTGTATCAAAGTCTAAAATTTCTCCAACTTCATCACAAAACCAATTGTATCTATCAATAATTGATTTTTCATTCCATTGCTTTTGATAGGTGTTTTTATCATATTCTTTTACAATGTCCTGTGTAATTTTAAATGCCGTAATTTTTGAGTCCCTATCATCATATTTACCTCGACCTATGTAAACAGATATTTTAGTTTCAAAAGGATTATTACTTGCTTCTATGTTTTTAGCACCGCTCAACAAAGTTAAGTTTCCTCCCGAATTAAGCCATTGTTTTGATAAAACTGGTGTAATGTGTTTCCACTCTTCAAACTTTGCGTATTCTTTAGGTAAAATGTGTTCTGCGTGTAGGTATTGATTTAATTCTATAAATGACGGATTACTATGGTCGGAATTATTATACTCAATTAAAATCAACAACGGCTTACACCAAGGCTCTTGATAAATATCTTCTTTTAGTGCGTTCAATGCTTGACTTATAACCTTATCCTCTTCTAATTTTTTATTTAAGTCTATTTCAATATCTTCAATTGTTCTATTCTCTTTTACCCATTTGATTATATTAAAAGATGTTTGCTTAATTTGTGTCAATGTCTTTCCTGCAATCCAATACAAATAATAAAATCTTCTTAATGCTTTGCACAATTTTTCAAAATCTGAATATTCATACATTAATGCTGTCAATAAAATACTTCGCCAATACATATTCCATCGAATGTAGCGGAATGAATAAAGCAATTTATTTTCTTGAAAATATATCTCATTTTTATATTTATCGACTAACTTTTTAAAATCTGCAATAATCTCATTTGCATCACTTTCCTTGAATTTTGTTTGCAATTCATCAACCAATGAAAATTTTGGGTTTGATGCCAAAAGCATATATTCATAAATAATAAACATATCGTTTAAGGTAGTTCCCTCAATATCTTTTATTGTCTGTTCGCAGTAACGCCAATCAGCCATAAATTGCTTTTCCTTTTCATCACGCATTTCAACGTCTTCCTCGCCACTATATTTTTTTAAGATTTTCTCCAACAAATAACTTTTAATCAAATCGGCAGAAGTCAAATCCATTCCTCTATCGTTCAATACCTGAAATAATTTGATTGCAAACTCTCTTGTTGAGCAGTCAATACGAATTAATATAACCTGATTGAATATAAAGTTTAAAAAATCTCCTGCCTGTTCCTTTGAAAATTTTTGTATTTTTTCTTGAAATATAAGATAGGTATTTATGAATTTATACTTTGGCTCTTCGTCATTTTTAATGTCTTTTTTGTAAGGTTTATTAAGACTGATGCCCGACTTGTTATGAATTATAAGGCTTTCAAAATCGCTTCTGTGTTGTTCGTGAGTAAACAATTTAAGGCGTTCTGACTTGTTGTTATAAAATATAGAATTTTCTAAAACTGTAATATCTACATTGTCTAAATCCTCATCTGAACCGTTACTATTTATATCGGGGTGGATATTTCTAAACGCACAAAACAAAATCATTAATGTAGTTAGTCGTTGCTGTCCATCGACTACATCGTGGTACGAAGATTTTTCTCTTGGTAATGCCGTAATAATTGAACCCAAAAAATAATTCTTGTCCTCATTTTCATAGGCTTCCCACATATCCTGCCAAAGTTTATCTACTTGCTCATCTTCCCATTTGTAAGGGCGTTGATAGGTTGGGATTTTATATAATGCTTTTACATCTCCGAAAAGTTCTTTGATTGTAAGGCTTGATGGTTTAAATGTTTCAATCATTATTTATAGGTTTTTTGGTTTGGATTACTGCTATTTCAAAACTTTCAAATGCCAGTCTTCTTTCACAATGAACTTTATTACAAGTTGTGTTCTGTTTTCAGAAAATTTTTCGGCTTTGGTTTTATATTCTCCTTGTTCTATCTTCCAGTTTTGCATTGCTTGTCTAATTACTGACAAATCAATGCTTTGGGTGTCTTCAATGCACTTTAATACTGTGGCTAACAACTCTTTTGTTTCTGCTCTTTTGTACATTGAAACTTTAAAAAACACTTTGCTGTTAAGTTCATTAATCCCAATAAAAACCTGACTTTTTAATTCTGCTGAAACCGTTTTAAATAATGCCTCATCGTTTTGGGTTACTACATAGGTTGCTTTACTGTTCGGAAAATTCTTTTTACCAAAATAGGTTTTATTTGTTATTCCTTTTTTTATTTCAGGGGCAAATGGTCCCCAACTGTGGTTTACAAAATTCATCTTTGTTGGCACTTGAAACAAACGGTCTAACAAATACATATCTTTTGCAATCGCCATTTCTCCCTGCGGAATATTATCGTGCTTGTTGGCATCTATACTCAAACCAATTAACTGCATTTGATAAAATGCCAAGTTGAAAGATTTTGCTTTCGGCTCTTTTTTAAACTCGCCTTTAAACGCACTTTCTAAAACGCTGTTTTTAAGCCGTTGTAATGCCTCTAATTTTTTTTGATAGTGTTGGAGTAGTTGGCTGTTGTTTTGGGTTAAGCGGTCTAAATGCGACACTATGCGTTGTTGTTCCTCAAGGTCAGGAAAGCCAATTTGAAATTTTTCCAACATTGCTTTACTTAACGCCTCCCTTGTTGCTCCTCCGCCTGATTTTAACAGCAACTGTTTTTTATAAAAAGGACTTATCAGACAGTAATATAAAAATTGTGGAGTAATAATCTTCTGATTTACTCTTAAAATTGAAACGTGCTGATTTACTCTTGCAGGTAAATATTTTTCAGGGACAATGCAACATCTTGCAACGGATGCTCCAGTAATATTTAATAAAACATCATTGCTTTCAATTTGAACATTATTTAATTTTTTTGCTTGTGTTTCATCTATAAATGCAATTCCTTTTTCTCTAAATCCGCCATCGTGAACATTCATACTTCTTATTAAATGAATACCGCTACTTTTATATGAATTATAACCACCAGTAGGAGTTGAACCACTACCTATTTTTGTTGTCAAATTTTGCAATTCACTTTTATTCCAATTAAGATTTTTGATTTCAAAAAGTTCATTAAATGCACTTTCATTAAGTTGTTTAATTTTTTCGATATTTTGTTTTACTAAAACAATAGCGTTGTCTATTTTTTCAAATGATTTTTCTAAAATATTGATTAATTCTTTTTGTTCTAATATTGGTGGAATTGGAATATTAAGATTTTTTAATTTTTCTTTATTAAGTGTTTTACCTTTTACAGCATTATCCATTTCTACCTCCAAATCAATAAATTGCAATGCAAAAAATAAATACTTCTTATCAACTGTGTTTATAAAGTTTTTATTTATCGGAAGTGAAGCGATAGCCTCATTAGTATATAAATCACAATTAGCAAAAGCTAATTTTCCTAATGTTAGCTTAAAACTCATCAATAAAGCACCTTGTTTTATTACTTTAATATTGAATTTTTCTAATGCTTCATTCGTTAATTTTTCACTACTTTCATTGATAAATAAAGTTTTCATATCTCTTATTGACAGCCAAACATTTGTCCCTTTGAAATATTCAGGATTACTCCTTGGAGGGGTTTTTCCAATATTTATATCGGCAATAAGTCCCAATTTTTTATATTCCCAACCTGTTGGCAAATTATTCTTCATAACCTTGCTCAATTAATTGGTTAATACTGGTTAGTAGTTTATTTATGCTTTTATCATTAGTCTGAATGTCAGCAATTATTTCGCTTGGTGCTTGGTGTAAAACCTCAAATTGTTTGGCTGGATTTTTTGCACTGATATTATAATTATTTTTTTTTATTTCATCTATGCTTACTGTCCAAGAGTTTGGTGTGGTGGTTCTTTTTTTATATAAATTTACAAACTCCTCTAATTGCTCATATTGAATTGGGCTTTTTTTGGTTAGTTTTTTGTCTAAATTAATTTCATAGTACCAAATATCTTGCGTTCCACCTTTACGTTCAAAGAAAACTACATCTGTTTTTACTGCACTATACGGCAAGAAAACCCCAGCTGGTAAACTCAAAATAGTATGTAAATTAAAGTTCTGCAATAAATCTTGTTTAACAGCCGTAAACGCATTGTTGTTTTGAAATAAAACACCTTCGGGAATTATTATTCCTGCTGTTCCGCCTTTGGCTAATTTTTTCATAAAGTGTTGCATAAACAACAATTCGGTTGCGGTGCTTTCTACTAAAAAATTTTGTTGAATAGCACTTTTTTCTTTTCCGCCAAACGGAGGATTTGCCAAAATTATGGAGTGGCGGTCTTTCTCTTGAAAATCTCGTATGTTTTGCGTTAAAGTATTTTGTTTGTAAATATTTGGGCTTTCAATACCGTGCAAAATCATATTCATAACGCCCATTACATAGGCTAACGGTGTTTTTTCATTCCCAAAAAACATATCTTCTTTAATATGTTTTAGTTGGGTGGTGCTGTATTCGTTTTTTTTAAGCATTACATAATCGTAGGCTTGTATCAAAAAACCCGAACTTCCGACCGCACCGTCATAAATTGTATCTTTTACCGTAGGCTCTAAAACTTCAACCATTGCTTTAATGACTGGACGAGGCGTATAAAATTCGCCACTGTTACCGCCATCGCTTCCCATACCTTTAAGCAGGTTTTCATAAATAACGCTCAACTCAAACAAGTCTTCTTGACTTTGAAAGTTGAGGTCTGCAATGTTTTCTATAACCTCACGCAAAGTATGACCACTCGCAATACGATTGTTTATAAATTCAAAGATGGCTCCGATTTTGTATTTTACACTTTTTACCTCTTGCAAATTTGATTTAAAATTTTGCAAATAAGGAAACAATTCATTGTTTACAAACGCTACTAAATCATCGCCACCCATAGCATTTTTTAGGTCGTATTCTCCGTTTTCTTTGAGTGGATACGCCCATTCGTCCCAACGGTATTTGGTATCAATAATATATTTGTACTGTTTGCCATCAATTAGAGCGTCTTGGGCTTTGCTTTCTTCGTAATCGTTGAGGTATTTTAAAAACAAAATCCAACTGATTTGTTCGGTATAGTGCATTGCTCCGCTAATTCCGTCATCTCTGCGAAGTATATCGGTTATTCTATCTATTCTTGATTGTAAACTTACTATTGTCATACTGGTTTATCCTGCTTTGTACATTACTTCTTGTAACTGATAAAAAGCGTTTATTAAATTGTTTGCATTACCAAATACTTTGGCTGCATCTTTGGTTGTACCTAAACCGTTCAAATGAATTAATTCTGAAAGTTTATCTCTTTTCAGTTCCTCAATTCCGTCTTTTTTGTATCGTTCTAAAACAAAATATAAAAATTGTTGTGCTTTCTCGTTTTCGTATTCTTCAAAGAAAACACTTTGTTTTCTTGTGGCATCGGCTCTTTCGGTGCGAGTAATAAGGCTTTTATTGTAACTAATGAATGCCAACAAATCGAAAATATCACTTTGTTCTGCCTCAAAAAGTTGCTGTAAGGTTGCCATTTGCTCATCGTCAAATCCCAACTGTCCTAATTTTACTAATAGTTCTTCTCTTGTTTCGGGTTTGCTCCATAAAGTTCTTAACTGCTCTTCGTTTTCAAATAAATTAGGCAAAAACTGAATGAGTTTGTCTAAAAATTCAGAAACTGTAAGCGGTCTTCCGTCTTCTCCCACATAACGAACTTCAATATCAGTAATTTTTAATTGTCTGCCATTGCTTAATTTTACTACAATTTTTTCTTTTTTTGTTTCAGGTTCAAAATCTCCTCCATCAGGATTTTCAGGTGTTGTTGGTTGGTATGGTTTTGGCTCTTTCGGTGGTTTTGGAACAGTAATATCTCCGTCAATAATTATATCATCGGGGGGAACATCGGGCAAACCGTCCCACTCATCATCATAAAATTTGTTACTTGCTCCTGTAAAATCTATAATTGTAAAAAAATCTTTGCCCTCAAAAATTCGAGTACCTCGCCCTACAATTTGCTTAAACTCTACCATTGAATTAATCAATCTAACCAATACCACGTTTCTAACATTTCTTGCATCAACGCCAGTAGTAAGCATTTGCGAAGAGGTTAAAATTGTCGGAATATCTTTGTCGTTATCCTGAAATTTTTCTAAAAGTGTTCTTCCGTTGTCGCCCTCATCACTTGTAATTCTTACACAATAAAAAGGGTCATTGACTGTTTTGTATTTGTTGATAGCATCACGCATATTTAGAGCGTGTTGCTGATTTACACAGAAAATAATGGTTTTATCCATTTCTCTGATGTTATCCAATATGGCTTTCGCAATTAAATTGGTTCGGTCTTCAACTATAATTTTATTTTCAAAATCCGATAAATTATACATTCTATCTTCTAATTCTCCGCTAACTACAACATCGTCTTTGGTTGGAATATATTCGTCAATATTGGTGCGTATCCTTTTTACTTTGTATGGTGTTAGAAAACCGTCGTTAATTCCATCTTTCAACGAATATTCATAAATTGGTTTACCAAAATAATTATAAGTATCTACATTGTCGCTTCGTTTTGGTGTGGCTGTAAGTCCCAAATGAACCGCAGTTTTAAAATAATCTAAAATATTTCTCCACGTTCCAACTTCGTTACTGGATCCACGATGACATTCATCAATTATAATCAAATCAAAAAAATCACTCGGATATTGTTTGTAATAACCTCCAATATTTTCCTTTTCTGCAATGGCTTGATAAATGGCAAAAAATATATTTGCATTTGTTGGCACTTTACCGTTTCTGCTTCTTATTTCATCTCCATTGATTTTTACCAAATCTTTTTCTAATGGATTGAATGTATTAATGGCTTGGTCGGCAAGTATGTTTCTATCGGCTAAAAATAGTATTCGAGGTCTTCTAACTGTTTTATCAATATTCCAACGAGCCGTAAAAAGTTTATAAGCAATTTGAAAAGCAATAAACGTTTTACCAGTTCCTGTTGCTAATGTGAGTAAAATTCTTTTCTTATCATCTGTAATGGCTTCCATTACCTTGCTTACTGCAATTTCTTGATAATAGCGAGGTTTAAAATCGCCTGATAAATAAAAAGGGATTTCTAATAATTGCTTTTGTAGATTATCAATTTTTGAAAATCTCTTTTGATACAATTCAGTCGGAGTAGGGTAGCAATCAATAAACTGACCTTTTCCAGTAAGTAACGAAAACTCATAAATTTGTTTCCCATTTGTTGAAAAAACGAAATCTATATTCAGTTTTTGAGCATAATCTATCGCTTGTTGTAATCCGTTCGTTGGCTCTTTGTCATACTTTTTAGCCTCGATAATTGCTAAAGAAACATTTTGAAACCGCAACAAATAATCTACGAAAAGCCTTTCTCCTCTTTTGTTTCCTGAAAGTTTTCTACCATCAGTAAAATAATATTCCCGAACAATGCAATGCTCCTCCCAATTAGCTTGTTTTAGCTGTGGGTCAATAAATTTGGCTCTTGTGTCGTGTTCGGAGTATTTCAAATTATTCTTGAATTTTTGCAATTAAAGTTTCTACCCAAACTTTAAATCTTGGACACTTTTCTAACATTGTTTCAATTCCAATAATAGTAGCAATTGCATCTCCATCGATTACTTTTTCATACTTATCTCCATTTCTCTCCAAAATAGCAATAATTCTTTTTGATGGTGCAGTAGTTGGACTGTCATTTATGTCTTCGGGAGTTTCGTAACGAGGGGCAATTGATTTTAATTCTCGTAAAACTTTTTCATCATCATATTGAAATTCAAATCCATCTTCTGACGAAAAAAGTAATGCTTCAAACTCGTGCAATTGAATGTAAGGTATGAAATTTTTTACATTAATGCCATTTTGTGCCAAATCATCTTTTAAGCCTTGTTCCATCAATTCCACGCCAATTTTTCCGTTGGGTTGGTCAATTTTAGCTTCTTTGTACTTTGGATAATTATGTTTTTCTAAAATCCCATAATAATCAAAAAAAGTAGTTAGGATTTTGTCTTTATCCGCAAGATGATTTCTTAATTCGGGAAGTAATTTTGAATATTTAACAATTCCTCCTCCTGAATGCTTAATAGGTGTAATCTCAATATAAACCCCAGTTTTGGTGTGTATATAGGGAGCCAAAATAGAATAAAATACTTTTACCTCTGTTTGTCCCTCAACGATGCAATGAACTCTTTTCATATTAATACGGCTGTCCTTTAATAATATTTTTTTGCCAAAGGTCGCCTAATGTAAAATCGGATAACCAATTATCTAAATTACCTTTTTCTAATCTGTTAAAAACTGACTGACTATCAACTCTATCAACTGTTATAATGTTTTCAGGTTCAAAATTTCCTACTAAATTAACCGATTGCGTGGATATGATAATTTGACTTTTAGCGGATGCTTTTTTAATCAATCCTGCAAGAGTGTTTATTGCAACAGGGTGCAAACCCAATTCAGGTTCGTCAATTATAATTATTTCAGGCATATCAGGTTGCATAAGCAAAGTAGCTAATGCTATAAATCGTAAAGTACCATCAGAAAACTGCATAGCATTAAAAGGAATGTCAGGGTGGTTTATTTCCCTCCACTCTAAATTAATTCTTTCTTCATTCAATCTATCGGGTTGCAACTGAAATTTCTCAAAATACGGAGCAACAGATTTTATTAAATGCTCAATTCTTCTAAAATGCTTATTGTGTTTTTCTTGTAAGAAATATAAAAACGCTGCTAAATTCCCTCCGTCTTCTCTTAAAATTATATTGTCATTTATAGTTGCAGGAGTTCTTAAAGGTGCGGTATCGCTTGTATCGTGAAAATGATATATCTTAAAACTATTTAGATATGAATTTACCCACTTTGCAATATTTTCTGTTGAATTTTTTAGTTTACTTTCTTTAGAATTGTAACTTATTTGCTTTGAGAACCAAGTGTTTTTATATGAAAACTCGCTTCCTTTTTCACTGTTAAAAGCCCCGTTTTCATAGCCTAAAATTAGAGTGTTGCTATCTGTTGCTTGTAACGAGAATATATAAGCATTCGTATTGTTAAAAACCAACCTTGATTTTATTTCAAAAGTGTTTTTAGTTCCGAAATGCAACAAAGTTTCTGCTCCTTTTTTTAAAGAATAATTTTCTAATCTCTGTTCGTAGATATTATTTATTAATTTAAAAAAGGAAATGAAATTGGATTTACCAACACCGTTTGAACCTATTAAAATATTAATTGGTTCTAGGTCTAAATCTATTTTTTTAATTGATTTATAACCCTCTATTTGGATATTATTTATCATAATATGACTGACTACAATTCAATGGTTATTTTTCCTTGAAATCCTTTCTCAACAATATCGATTAGAGTTTTTAATTTTATATTGGCTCCTTCCTCTCCCTCTATTCTTGAAATATAACTTCTTTTTTTACCAACCTTTTGAGCTAGTTGCTCTTGGGTCAAGTTTTGTTTTTCTCTTGCTTCTTTAATCAATTTTCCGACATCGATTTCCATACAAAATATTTTATTAAAGAAAATTAATGCGAATGTAACTCAAAAGTAGCAATTCACAAAATTATTTACCATCAATGTCAATCACTCTTCAACTGAAATTACCGAACAGTCCTCCAAACTAACTTTTGCCGTTAAACTGGTTAATATTACTGCTCCAAAACTATTTTCCCCTCTGTATTTCATATAAACAACGGCATAATCTCCAAAAAGTCTGTATGTGGTTTCAACGTGTTCAAAACTTTTCGGATTGCCCATTGTTTTCTTTCTCATTCTAACCAATTCAGTATGTGAACCGTCCCAACCATCTAAACATTTTTCTTCAAATTCTTTCTTTCTCTTCTCGTTAGCCTCCTGTTGTTTTGCCACTAATACTTCCGCATCGTTATTCAATTTTTGATTTTCAATAATTTTCTTGTCAATCAAAGTGTTATAATCAGGAACTTTGTTATTTTCATATTCTACTTTTCCAGTTTTGGAATAGGTAATATATGTTTTTTTGGATACAATTTTTCCGCTATTATCAACTTCAAAATGTATTATATAATCTACTAATTTTCCATTTTTAGCATCGTTTAATAAATAGGTGTTTTCACTTTCAAAATCAAATCTTGGATTGAAAACCAATATTTTCTTTTTGCTTAAACTATCCATTTGTTCTGAAATATATCCGTCATTTGGATAAACTGTCGAGTAATTACCCTTGTTAAAAAACTCTCCTATTTCGCCCAATTTTGAAATATTTTGAATAGACTTGTCAGTAGTTATGTTTTTCTTCACATAGTCTATTAAGATGTCTTCTTTGTCCTCAAATTCCATTTCATCGGAACTGCTGAACTGGTTTGTTTTTGAATTATTTTTTGAAATGTTAGGATTTGCAGTTACACCAACAACAAACAAAACAAATAATAAACCGCCTTTGATTAGTTTATTATTCAAAAAGTTAAATTTTGACTTCCAAAATTCAGTAAGTGGAGGCATTAAAAGAAGTGCAATTATAAGAAAAATTACCGCTGATAAAAAAGCCTTGTCGAGTAAAGAGCCTAATATTGCGAATACGAAAATTACTGATAAAATCCATTTTGCAATTTTGAAAATAGATTGTTTTGTACTGGTTAAATTTGGATTTGTCATAATTAATAGATTTTGAGTTTACCGAAAATAAAAGGAGTGCTAACTAACAACATCCTCTACTCAGGTTACTGGTATAACCCACAAAAGCAATGAAGCAGAAGCACCCCAGTTTGGGGCTTCCTACAATCATTCGCTTTTGTCTATTAATATTACCAGTATTTGAGTAGAAAAACGAATTGCAAAACGCAATATCTATATGTTATTTAACCTTTTTTATGTTCTTATATTTTTTTATTGTTTTAAAAATTGGCTGTAAAGATAAGTATTTATACTAAATATTTTAATCCTAAATTATTTTATACCTATCAAATAAAGTTTTTACTTGAGCCTGATGGAATGGTTTATTTGTCCGTGTTTTAAACCCTAATTCGTTGATTTCCTTTGTAATCTGATAAAATGATTTTCCACTTTGTCGAAAACTTACAATTAACGCCCCTGCTTTCCTGCTATTCTCGTTTTGGATAGCATTTTGTTTTCTGACTTCTAAACTATTGGCTCTTGATTGGTCAGTTAGATTTTGTGGACTTCCTAATTTTACGCCTTTCTTTTTTAATTCTGCTAACGCTGATTTTGTTCTCTCGCTTATAAATCTCGCTTCCTGTTCGGCAAGTGCAGAAAAAATATGTATTGTAAATCGGTTTGCTTGTGGTTGGTCGCAAATTACAAACTCAATATCATTTTCCATTAATTGAGCAATAAAAGAAACACTTCGGCTCAACCTATCCAATTTTGCAATAATAAGTTTTGCATTGTATTTTTCGCAGTATTGAATTGCATCTTTCAAACCCTGCCTATCATTTCCTTTACTTGTTCCACTTTCAATATCGGTAAACTCTGCTATTGGTTCAATCTCTTTCAGATAATTTTGAATTGTACTTTTTTGTGCTTCAAGTCCAAGCCCTGAATTTCCTTGTTTTTGGGTCGATACCCTGTAATAACTTACGAATTTTGACATTGCTAATATTTGTGAAAAGGAGATTTAATAAGCATTAGTATTCTAAAAAATAAAAAAGGACTTAAAAAAGCCCTGTTTGGTGTAGTTGAGGTTCGCCCTGTTTATTGATATGTATTACTTCCCAACCTCTGCGGTTCATATCCTCTCCAATCAAATTATTTCTGTGGCAATTATTAAAATCTAATTCAGAACACATTACAACCATTCTGTACCCAAACTCTAAACCTCTTTCTAAATACTCTATTCCTTTTAAGTATGGAATTGACTTTCGGAGTTTATCATAGTCTAATTTTCCATTTTGGTAAAATTCTTCACTCTTTGGCTTTCCACCTAATTCAACTTTGTTGATGTACTGTATTCCGTATTCTGATAATGTAACTTGAAATGCTTTAGAATTAAATTCAGGTTTAAATCTTGATACTGGATTTGTTCTTACATCTACCAATAACTGAATATCGTTTTTTTGAAGTATTTCGATAAATTGTTTCATACTTCTATTTCCGTATCCTATACTATATAATTTGCTGTTAATCATTGTTTTAAATTTATTATTACAATGTAAATCTACTTTTAACAGCTTGGTACTACAAGTTTTCGATTAAATATTACTCAAGTTTTTTGAAATTAATTCTTTCAACATTACATTAATTTGCTGGTTTTTGATATTAAAAGTATTTCCGCCTGAATTTCGCTTTTCTAAAATTTCTGCAAACAGTTTGATAGCATTGATATTGCCCTCTTTTCCTGATTGGTACAATGCAACCATTAAATTACTGAACATAATATTGAACATCTGCATTTCTTCTTTCAGATATTCTCCCATTTCAAATTGTTCTAAATGTTTTGATATGGTTTGCCTTGACAGGCTTGTAATAGATGCTAACTCCGTTATAGTTGGCATACTTCCTCTTTCCTCCAATAAATTCTCTATCGTGCTTTTAATCCTTGCGTGGTTGCTATCCCAACTTCTATTTCTACTTTTTTCAATTAGTACATTCTCATACTTCTTTGCTTCCAACTCATATTCTTGTGAATTATAGATAGAACCTAATCTTTGACTTACTTCGTAAGAAAGTAATTCTCTTTCTCGCAAGTTCAACCTTGCAATATCTTCTTGCGTAATATAATATTCAGGATTTAATAAATGCCTAATAACATCAAATGGTTCTACACTTAATGTTAAGTTTTGTAAACTTTTTTCTGTTCTTTCGTTTTCTATTTTTTCTACAAACAGATTCATAACATTGTTTTTAATATTTTCAAATCATTTTACATTTCAATAAATTGCACAGGTTTTAGCGGTTGCTATTTCTTGTCAAATAAAAACCCTAATATCCTTTTCACTTTTTTCCTTTACTTTCATAATGCTTTTTCTTGCATTTTATACAACTATGAATTAAGTCGGCTTCAACTTGTTTTAGGTATTTTTTGCCTTTTCTGATACGATTTGGCAAACCCTCTAAATTATTCACATACTTAACAACTTCAAAGCATTCAGATTTCGCACGATTTCCACTTCTATCTTCTAAAAAACTAAAACTTCTTTTGGTTTTAATATATCCTACCTCTTCTGCATCTTGTTTGTATCTACAAGCCGTTGAAATAGAAATATTCAAACACTTTGCTAAATATCCATTTGCCATAGGATAAAATCCGTTTGATTTCTGACTGTTCGTAATGGGAAAACCCTTAATATTTCCCGACCGTCTATTGAAATAACGTTTTTTACATAAATAATAACAAATGACAACTGCACAGCATAGTGCTTTAAAGTTTTTGTAGTTTTCAGGTTCAAATAAATAACCTGTTTTTAAACTTAAATCTAATTTTAATGATAAATTTCTATAACTGATAATTCTTAATACACTTCTTTTTCTGTTGCCTGTAATCCACTTGTTTTCAATTAACCAATCTAATGATTTTTTTACTGTTTTCTCGTGCATTCCTATATCCTCCGCCCATTTTTTGCAACTGCTCTTATTGTACTCAACATATCCATTATCTTCCAGTTTAAGATGTATATACAACTTTAAATGACTAATTTTGCGATTAACCAAAGCGTACTGAATTAATGATACTGGTATATTGGTAAATTTTTTCATTATACGCCTATCTGTAAGTTAAGTTTACTTGTAATAGGGTATAAGCCAACTTCTTCTAAAATTGGTTTTAAATCGTAGAGTTTCTTAAAATCTACATAGATTTGGTTCGTAATTAGTTCCTTATTGGGTACAAACCTCTGAGAAATCAGAGGTTTTTTAATTTACACTCTTTCGTGATCTGGTTTCCAATTTTTAATTGCTTTTTTTATTTCATCGCCAGATAATTTTTCTTTAATACTTTTTTCTACTAGCGAAACAAGTTCATCATCCGATGCAAATCGTAAAGCAAACAATTGACTGTCATTAAATTGATACTCTATTTCTTCAAATCTCTTTCCTGTTACTATGAAATAATTGTATCTTATTTCTAGTCGTATAATTCGGTTTTGTAATACCAATGCATAATGTTGACGCAACATAAATGCCAAATAAAATAAAAATACAAACACAACGCTAATAAATATCCAAACTAATTTTTCTGGTTTAGTAAAACTGAAATAAATACTTGCTGTTAAAAAAGCAATCAAAATTGGATAATAAACAAAATGATGTGGCGTGTAAAAACGTATGTGATTTTTATAAGATTGTACTTTCATATTTTAAACATTTTTAATTACATAAGTAACAATTCCCCAAATGATTAACTCGTTTTCATCAGTAACTTTTATGGGTTGGTAAGCTTTATTTTCTGGCATAAGATACACACAATCTTTTTCTACAAGAATTCGTTTTACAGTAAATTCGCCATCTATAAAACATATTGCAATTTTATTATTTTGTGGTTCTATGCTTCTGTCAATTACTAGAATATCACCATCGTCAATTCCTGCGCCAATCATTGATGTTCCGCTTGCTTTGGCATAAAATGTGGCTTCTCTATTTTTTACTAAAACATTATCTAATGATATTTTAGCTTCGTCAAAATCGGCTGCTGGCGATGGAAATCCTGCTTTTATTCCAGCTTCTATAAATGGTAATTCTATAGGATTTTCTAAATCTGGTAAGAAGAAAGTTAGGTTGTTTTTTTTCATATATTTTTCTTCAAATTAGATACATTTTACCTTCATAATATCTTTAAAATCGGTGGTATATTTTGGTGATAAATTATTTTGTTTCATTTTCCAAGTGCGTTGCAAATCTTGATTGCCAAAGCGTATTTTGCGTTCGCCGGTTTTCTTTTGATGTGCATCTATAACTTGCATTAACTTTAAATGTTTTGGATTTTCTTCTTCAAATAAATGAAATTGCTTTTGATCTTGCGGAATAATCTGTGTAACTATAATTCCTGCTTTTTTATAAATTTCACCTTCTTCAAAGATTTCTTTTAGCATTTTTACAGCTAAGTTACTTATGGTTAAACTAGAATTGGAAGCATAAGGAAGAGTTTCCATTTTGTAGAAATTATATTTTTGTAAATCGACTTTGTATTTGTCTTTCCGAACATATAAAATTACACCATAGCAACACGAATTTTGTTTGCGTAATTTCTCTGCACAAACTGTTGCAAAGGTTGAAACGCGTTCTTTCATTTCGTTAAAGGTTGTAATGTTTCCTTCAAAACTTCTTGTGGTTGCAATATTTTTCTTGTCTGTTGGTTCTTCAAGTTCTAAAACCGATTTTCCTTCTAGTTCATATTTTAATCTGATGCCAACAACTCCCATTTCTTTCTTGATGAAATTTTCGTTTTGCGGCAATGTAAAATCAAAAGCTGTTAGAATATTTTGTGCTTGCATTTTCTTTTTCAATCGTGAACCAATTCCCCAAACGTCTTCTATTTTAGTCCATTTTAATGCTTTAATTCGTTTTTCATCATCATCAATTACATAAATTCCTTGTGTTCTCTCTTGATATTTTTTAGCAATTCTGTTGGCAACTTTTGATAATGCTTTGGTAGGAGCAAAGCCAACACAAACCGGAATTCCAACCCATTTTTGCACACGTTGTTTCATTTGCAAACCATAATTATGATAATCTGCAATGTTCATTCCGTCAAAATTCATGAAACTTTCGTCAATACTATAAATTTCTGTATTTGGTGTAAATTGTTCTAGAATTTTCATTACACGATTACTTAAATCGCCATAGAGTGCATAATTAGAAGAAAAAACTTTTACATTTTTATCAAATAATTCTTGTCTAATTTTAAATTCTGGTGCTCCCATTGGAATGCCCAATTTCTTTGCTTCGTCACTTCTAGAAATAATGCAACCGTCGTTATTAGACAAAATAACAACTGGTTTTCCATTATATCGAGGTTGAAAAACACGTTCGCACGAAGCATAAAAATTATTACAATCAACTAAAGCATACATTTTGTAAAGTTACTCAATAGTCAATTATACGAAAGTTAAAATTTGTTATTGTTGATAACTAAAAAACCATCAAAATTGCTTTTGATAGTTTATTGAGTTTTTTATTTCTTCAAAATCTCCAAAACGGTTCCCAACATTACATTGGCACCTATTGCTAAATCTTCGTAAGAGGAATACTCTAATGGATTGTGGCTGATACCATCTTTGCAGCGCACGAAAATCATTCCGTAATCACAAACATAAGATAATGCTAAAGCGTCGTGAAATGGACCACTCATCAATTCTGGCGCATCTAAGTTTAATGTTTTACATTGGTTATGAATGATTTCTTTTATCCAATCGGCACAATAACGCGGATCGCTTTTGGTATCTTCCGATATAGAATAAGTGAGTTGGTGTTTTTGAGTAATGGATTCTATTCGGTCACGAAGTTGTTTTTCGTAACGATTTCTTCTTTCCAAATCGATGTCGCGAAGATCAACTGTAAAAATAACTTCTTCGGGAATAATATTTCGTGAAGCAGGAAAAACATTTAATGTTCCTACAGTCCCAACCGTTGGATTGCCTGGAACTTGAGTAGCTATTTCGTTAACAGCCACAATAATTTCGGCTGCACCAACTAATGCATCTTTTCTGATAGGCATTGGTACAGAACCTGTGTGTCCTGCCATTCCTTTTAGTTTTACTGTCCACCATAATGGTCCCGAAATACCTGAAACAACTCCAATGGGTTTGTTGTCCAAATCAAGAATTGGTCCTTGCTCAATGTGTAATTCTAAAAAACAAAAGATGCTTCCGGGTTTGTATTCGGATTCCTTAAATTTTGTGATGTCGCAACCAAAATCCTTGAGTGCTTGTTCGCGTGTGATTCCATCTTTGTCGGCGCGTTGTAATTCGCCTTCCTCGAGTTTTCCTAAAATGCCTCGTGAACCAAATAATCCTTTATTAAAACGCCAACCTTCTTCATCGGCAAAGGAAATGACTTCGATGCTTCGTTCGGGAACAATTCCGTTTTCGGATAAAGTTGCAACAACTTCAATAGCGCATAAAACTCCAGCAACACCATCAAATCGTCCTCCATAAGGTTGGGAATCGAGATGTGAACCCATCATTAATACTGGTAAATCTGGGTTTTTGCCTTCCAAACGACCAATAAGGTTTCCAAAATTGTCGATATGTGTTTTCATTCCTGCTGTTTCCATCCAAGAAGCGGCAAGTTCGAATCCTTGTTTTTCTAATTGGGTATGCGCTGGTCGACAGGTTCCGGTTTCTCCAATTTTACCAATTAAGCTCATTGCTTCGAAATGTTGTTGAAGTCGAGTGGGATTAATATTCATATTATTCTAAATTTTGAATTCTAAATTTTAAATGAAAATGTGATTGAAATTATTAGCTTCAATTTAAAATTCAACATTTAAAATTTAAAATAATTTTTTAATGATCATTTAAAGGTAAACCTTGTTTTTGCCAATCTTTCCAATTCACATATTCTGGTGCAACTCGGTGTTCTTCCATAGTGATACATTCGTCGACTGGACAAACCAATTTGCAC
>NZ_JAYVFH010000096.1:0-11461 GCF_043773265.1 Flavobacterium sp.
TCAAAACAAACAAGTAACTATCAATTTCATTGGATGTTTATCTGAATTAGCTGGAACTTATACTGTTGTTGTTACAAGAGGTGATGGAGTTGTTAGAACTTACACTAACGAAACTGTAGAGTTAGTTGATGTAAACTATTTCAAGACAAGAACTACAGGTCAATGGGCTGCAGGTACAATTGCTCCAGATCAAGGTTATAACTTTACAGATATTTGCGGTGACATTAGTGTTGGTTTACAACATTTAGCTCAAGAATATTATTCTAATACTGTAAAAGGTTTAACTACAGATGGTACTGATGGTGAAGTTATTGACGCTACTCATTTCAAAGTTACTTATGAAATTTCATTTGCTGCAGGAAATCAAACGTATACAAATGTATATACTGAAAACTAAAAAATTATTTTAAAATGAAAAAAATATTAAATTATAATTTATTCGCAGTTGCTGCCTTAGTTTTATTGTCTTCATGTAATAATGATTATGATACTACTTACACTTCAAGTGTAAAAGCAATTGCTACTACAAGTGTTACAAGTTTAAACATTGCTGAAGGTACTTCATCAACTGTAACTTTAACATTAGACAAGCCGTTAAACATTAAAACTGACATGAAAATTGAAGTTTTAAGTGGTACAGGTGTCTTTAGAGACTTTACTGTAACTTATGGTGCAAATGAGCCATTAGATATTGAAACAAGTACAGATGATGGTTGGGGATTAATTGGTTACAAAATAACTATTCCAGCTTATACAACTAGTTTTACTTTTAATATTAATGCAGTATTAGATTTATTACCAGAAGGTACTGAAAACTTAGTGTTAAAATTGACTCCTGCTGGAAATGGTGTTACTTTGTTAGCTCCAGGTTCTGAATTGATTAACTTGACAATTCCTAATACAACATCTAATAATTTTGTTGTAAACATGGAATGGAATGGTGATCATCCAGATGCTCATGGAACTATTGTTCCAACAACTTTCACAGGTACTGATAGTAAAGAACATGAGATGTGTGTTTATGATTTCGATTTAGAAATTTATGATGATACTTTTTCTGCTACTCCATATTTTGATTATGACAACTGTCCAGCAACTGTAACTATTGATGCTGCTGATCCAGATGGTGATTATATTGTTGTACCTAGTTTTTGGACTATTGGTTCTGTTGCTGCTACGAATGTTAATATCCCAAAATCTGGTGATATTATCTTCCCAGTAAAAGTTACTATGGCTAAACCAGGTGTGTTTACACACACTACTGATATGACAGGTAAGTTTACATACAAAAAGAAAGGTGCAGTTCAAGGAAATCCTGATGCATATATTCCTATAGCAATCATTACTAAAACTGGTAATAATTATGTATTAACTGATTATGATACTGCAGAAGTATTAGGTTCTGGTCGTTATGCTAACTTATTGAATAACATCAAAAACAAAATGAAAAACAAAAGATAATAAATCTTAATTTTCAAATACTTAAACCATCCGCAATTGCGGATGGTTTTTTTTTAACATTTTATTTATTCTATTTGTGTATTTTTGCCTCACATTTGTATCACTATGAGATTATTTTTGTTTTTTATATTTACTTTATCAGTATCGTTTTCAAACGCTCAAGATGTTGAAAATGGTTTAGAAAAATTAGACACAACTAAAGTCTATAATAATAAAATAGTTACTGTTCCTAAAGCTAAACACGAACAATACAAAATCATAACTTTAGATAGAGATACAACATATGTAGATACTTCGTTAACAATAAAAAGTGATTATAAGTATAATTATTTAAGAAAAGATATTTTTGGCTTGCAACAATTTGCTAATGAAGGTCAAACCTATAATAAACTTTATTTTGATTTAAACCATAATAATGCCTTTCCAGAATTTGGTTTTAAAGGAAAACATTATGGATATCTCGAAGTAAAAGATATTAATTATTATTCTGTTGCAACTCCATTAACAGAGCTTTATTTTAAAACTGTAATGGAACAAGGTCAGAACGTTGACGCACTAATAACAGTCAACACTTCTGAAAGATTTAATTTTTCAATTGCATATAAAGGTCTACGTTCACTCGGAAAATACATAAACCAACTTTCAAGCACAGGAAATTTCAGATTTACAACAAGTTATTTTACGTTAAATAAAAGATATGAAATTAATGCCCATTTTACAGGTCAAGACTTATTAAATGGCGAAAATGGAGGAATAACTTCAATAAACGACTTTGAAAGTGAAGATAATTCATTTAAAAATCGAGCAAGATTACAAGTTTATCTTACTGATGCAAAATCGTTTCTAAAAGGAAAACGTGTTTTTATAGATCACAGTTTTAGAATTAATAAAAAAGAAACCATTAATAATCTTTTTGTAAACCATCAGTTTAATTTAGAAAATAAGTTTTATGAATTTAATCAACAAACTTTATTAACTCAAATTGGGAATGATGCACCATTTCAACGTTTCGGAAATTCTTATGTAACAAGTAAAATAAACGACCAAACACGTTATCAAAGAATGTATAATAAACTTGGAGCGACTTATGAAAATAAAACTCTAGGTGAATTTCAGTTTTTTATAGAAGATTTCAAATATGTTTATCGTTATGATAAAGTATTAATATTAGAAGATGCAATAATTCCGAATCAAATATCACAAAGAATTAATGCTGTTGGTGGTCAATACATCTATCAAAAAAACAATTGGAATGGAAAGTTTTTATACAATAAAGCAATTTCTAAGCAAACATTTTCAACTATAGATGCTATTCTAAAATATAAGTTTAACGATAAAAATGATTTTTCATTTCAATACCAAAACATAAGTCAAATTCCCAATCACAATTTCACATTACATCAAAGTAGTTATGTTGACTATAACTGGAAAAATGATTTCAAAAACGAAAAGATAAACAATGTTTCAATTATTGCAAATACACAATGGGTAATTGCAACTGCACAAATTTCATTACTCAACGATCATTTATATTTTAGTAATGACAACTCCACAAATTTGCAACTGGTTTCTCCAAAGCAATATGATAAACCTATTAATTATATCTCCTTCAAAGTCAGTAAAGAGATAAAATATCATAAATTTGCTCTTGACAACACTATTTTATATCAAAATGTGTCTCAGGATGAAAATATTCTAAACGTGCCACAAATAGTCACTAGAAATACCGTTTATTTCACCAATTATTTTTTCAAAAAAGCATTATTTCTTCAAACAGGTATAACACTCAACTATTTTACTAAATACAATGCCAACGATTATAATCCGGTTATTGGTGAATTTTTCGTTCAAGACCAAACTAAAATTGGTAATTTTCCGGTGTTAGATTTCTTTGTAAATGCAAGAATTCGTCAAACTCGAATTTTCCTAAAGGCAGAACATTTCAATTCTGGGTTTTCAGCAAGCAACTATTATTCAGCACCAAATACACCATATCGCGATTTTATGATTCGATTTGGACTTGTTTGGAATTTCTTTCAGTAGAAACGAATGGCTTATTTCTTTTACCAAACCATATTCCTGCTTTTCGCTATATCTTTTTCTTTACAAAAAAAAGGATAACGCTGCAATCAGGGTTATACAGCCAACCATTTACATAAAATCAATAGTTTTGTAAAACCATATTATTATCAATATCTTTGCACTCACAAACATACAAACATGAATTATTCAGAAAATATATTAGGAACTATAGGTAACACACCATTAGTAAAACTAAACAAAGTTATTAAAGGAATCGATGCACTTGTACTTGCCAAAGTTGAAACCTTCAATCCAGGAAATTCTACCAAGGATAGAATGGCACTAAAAATGGTAGAAGATGCCGAAGCTGACGGAAGACTAAAACCCGGAGGAACAATTATTGAAGGAACTTCTGGAAACACAGGAATGGGTTTAGCTCTTGCAGCAATTGTAAAAGGATACAAATGTATTTTTGTTATTACAGACAAACAATCCAAAGAAAAAATGGATATTCTTCGTGCTGTAGGTGCAAAAGTTATTGTTTGCCCAACAGATGTTGAACCAACAGATCCAAGATCATATTACTCAGTTTCTAAAAAATTAGGCGAAGACACACCCAATTCTTGGTATGTAAACCAATATGACAATCCATCAAATGCTTTAGCTCACTATGAGCAAACTGGTCCTGAAATTTGGGAACAAACCGACGGAAAAATTACACATTTTGTAGTTGGAGTAGGAACAGGTGGAACAATTTCTGGAATTGGAAAATATTTAAAAGAAAAAAACCCAAACATAAAAATTTGGGGAATTGACACATATGGATCAGTTTTTAAAAAATACCACGAAACTGGAATATTCGACGAAAACGAAATCTATTCCTATATTACAGAAGGAATAGGCGAAGATATTCTTCCAAAAAACGTAGACTTTTCATTAATTGACGGTTTTACTAAAGTAACTGATAAAGATGCAGCAGTGTACACACGTAGAATAGCACTCGAAGAAGGAATATTTGTCGGAAATTCTGCTGGTTCTTGTGTAAAAGGATTGCATCAATTAAAAGAACATTTCACTAAAGACGATGTTGTTGTAGTTTTATTTCACGATTCAGGAAGTCGTTATGTTGGAAAAATGTTCAACGACGATTGGATGCGTGAAAGAGGTTTTCTTGACGAAGAAATTACAAAAGCAGAAGATGTTATCAAAGATCATATCGATAAAACACTAGTAATTGTTCGCACAGAAGAACTAGTTTCTCATGCAATTGACAGAATGAGAAAATATAAAATTTCACAAATTCCTGTAATAGATGTTACTGGTTTTGTTGGTTCAGTTGACGAAACAGATTTGTTTCAAAGTTATGTTTCTAATAAAGACGTTGCAGACAAACCTATTAAAGAAGTAATGGGAAAACCATATCCAATTGTAAAACTTGGCACGCCAATTGACGAAGTATCCAAGTTATTTACCAAAGACAATCAAGCTGTACTTGTAGATTTAGGAAACGGAAAACACCACATCATAACTAAATATGATATTATTGGTTCGATAAAATAGTTTGAAAGAAAAAACAATATATATAATTTCAGGTTGCAATGGCGCAGGAAAAACAACTGCGTCATTAACAATTTTACCAGAAATTTTAAATTGTAAAGAGTTTGTAAATGCAGATAATATCGCTTTAGGATTGTCACCTTTTCAACCAGAAAAAGTAGCTTTCGAAGCAGGACGAATAATGCTGGAACGAATCGATACATTATTAAAACTAAACGAAAATTTTGCTTTTGAAACTACATTGTCAACTAAAAGCTATAAACATCGACTGCTTGAAGCTAAACAAAATGGTTATACTGTAAAACTTTTATTTTTTTGGTTGCCAACTATTGAAATGGCAATAAATAGAGTAGCATTAAGAGTTTCAGAAGGCGGACACAATATTCCAAAAGGCATAATTGCAAGAAGATATTCTCGCGGAATTGAAAACTTATTCAAAATTTATATACCTTTGTGTGACAGTTGGATGTTACTTGATAATGAAGAACAACCAGAAATAATTGCTAATGGTTCAAATAATCAAGAAACAAAAATTTTTGATAAAACAAAATGGAATCAAATAGCTAATTTATAAATTCAAATAATATGAGTAAGAAAGTAGTATCTAAAATTGATGATTTTCATGTAAAAGTTACAAAAGGATTGAAATTGTCATTTGAACGAATGATTCAAACCAAAATTGAAAAAAACCAATCTGTAGTAATTATGCGTGATGGTAAAATTATCACCATTAAAGCTTCTGAATTACATAAATTATAAATAAGTTTTTTTTAAAATATAGAGCAAACCTACAATTAACCTTGTAGGTTTTTTTTATTCGCCAATTAAAACTCCAGAAACATTCCAAGAACTAAAACTTGTTCCTTCATTTGCTCCTTGCGGAATTTTTATTTGAAAAGTATGATTTCCTGCTTTCAAATCACCCAAATCAATATATATAGGATTTGTAATCATTCCGGGACACCAATTAGAACGACTATAATCTGAAGAAGATAATCCGTTAGGAAAATTTCCAGATGCAGGATTATACAATCTATATGAACCACAATCTTCTCGCCAAGGTGTAAAATGAAAGACTTCTTTGTCATCTAAATAAATTGTATTTTTTTTCGGTACAAATTCATCACCATTTTCCCAACCTCCATGACCAGTAGAAATATAGCGAAGTTTGGCATTTTTCAACTCTTTATTTAAAGTAAAATTCACAACCAAACCTTTTTCAGAATTAAATAAAGTACCATATTCTTGCCCAGCCATTTCCATCACATTGGTCGAATTGAATAACGGAATTACTGTAGCTGATTTTGCAACAGCATTTTCTTCTTCTTTATGAATAGTAATGTTTACACTAACTTTATGACCACCTTTATCATAATTTCCTATAAAAGTTCCAATATAAATTTCGCGATTATTTAATGCCGAAGTCAACTCCGAAATATCTTGACGATAATAAACTTGTTCTTCCCAAATTTTATCTTTCAGTTGTAAATTATTATATTGTTTTATTCCAAAAGGAGTGAAAAAACGCATCAATTCAATTAGCGGTTCATAATTTTCATTATCAACAATTCCTTGATATTGCTTTCCATTTCCGTTATCATACACAGGAAGTGATTTTATTCCATTTTGCAATCCATTTAAAAAAGAAGTTTTTTTATCCATAGGAATCATAAAAACCGAACCAGTTCTATCATAAGCATCACCATTAGATTGTTCGGTAACATCGATAAAAACTTGACTTCCTTTGGCTATTTCTGGAATTTTTACTTTTTTTAAAATAATAGTTCCGTTTGCAAATCTCAAAATACTATCATTAGATTTGGATGCATCCGAAAAATTTATTATTTCATTTTTAAAAATTGAAATGGTTGTAAATCTGCTTTTCCAAAGTAAATCTTTGTAAGTCAATAAATCTGAAATTTTAGTTTCATCAATTTTTAAAACTGGAAATTGTTTGACCCTCTCAACTTTAGTAGCACTAACCACAAAATTACCGTTGCGAATAGTTTCTAACACTAATCCTAATTTTTGTCCAAGTAAAGATGGTGCACCTTTTATTTTTAAATCATTTGTATACCACAATTCAATCGTATTAGAATTAATAACAGTTTTCGCTTTTTTACAATTGTAACCTAAAATTTTTTTGGTTTCATCAAGTAGTTCAAAGGTTTGTTTGTCTATAGAAAGACTATCTTTTGTTGTAATAATTTTTGAAGAATTCAAATTAGCAATTTGAAAATAATTTGATTTAGTTATCAAAGTCTGTTCAAATGGAAATATAGATTTATTATTTACTACAGATTTTGAAGTGATTATCGATTGTTTTTCATTTGAAAAAACAAAAACATCATCTTGATTTTCAATTAACTTTCCGTTAGAACTTTTACTGTAGGTAATTTTATAATTGCTTTGACCAAAAGTAAAAAGCGAAAAAAATAAAAGCGAAATAAAAATTATGGGTTTCATTTTCTTATAGTTTGTTATACAAATATAAGTTTTGAATTTTAATTTGTGGAAATTAGTTTAATTGATACCAAAAAATTACTTTAGTATTTTATATTCGATTCAAAATTTATGAAAGAGGATTTTATCCATTACGTTTGGCAATACAAGAAATTTGATTTTAATAATCTCAAAACTACTCAAGGCGAATACTTAACCATAATTAATTCTGGAAACTACTTGCGACTTGCAGGTCCTGATTTTTTTAATGCTCAAATAGTTTTAGACAATCAAAAATGGGCTGGAAATGTTGAAATTCATATAAAATCTTCTGATTGGTATGTTCATAATCATGAAAAAGACGATAATTATGATAGCGTAATTCTTCATGTTGTTTGGGAACACGACATACCAATTTTCAGAAAAGACAATTCCGAAATTCCAGTTCTAGAAATTAAAGACTATGTTTCCAATTCAGAACTTATTAAATATCAATCATTAACGGCTCAAAAATCTTGGATTTTTTGTGAAAATCAAATAAAAAGCGTCGATAATTTTATAATTTCCAATTGGCAAGAACGTTTGTTTTTTGAACGTTTAGAACGAAAATCACAACCCATTCAACAACTGCTTCAAGAAACAGAAAACGATTGGGAATCAGTTTTGTTTTGTATGCTTGCCAAAAATTTTGGTTTGAATACCAATGGCGAAATGTTTTTTAAAGTTGCCAAATCCATAACTTTTTCACTCATTAGAAAAGAAGCTCTAGAAGTTATGTATCTAGAAGCATTACTGTTTGGTCAAGCCAATATGATATTAGAAAACGTTGAAGATAATTACCCAAAGGAATTAAAATCCTGGTATGATTACATTGCTTTAAAATATAAATTAGAAAAGCCAACGATTGAACCTATTCAGTTTTTTAAACATCGACCAGATAATTTTCCAACCATTAGACTGTCACAATTGGCAATGTTATATCATTTGCATCGCAATTTATTTTCTAAAATAATCAGTGCAAATTCTATTAATGAACTTTATGATATTTTCAATTTATCTGTAAGTGATTATTGGAAAACACATTACAATTTTGACAAGTCAAGTCCTCGAAAAGAAAAAGCGTTATCTAAATCGTTTATAGATTTGATTATAATAAATACAATAATTCCAATTCAATTTGCTTATGCTAACAGTCAAGGAAAAGAAATTTCAGAATCGTTAACCAATTTATTATCAAATATACCAACCGAGAAAAACACCATAATCGAAAAGTTTACTACATTTGGTATTAAATCTAAAAATGCTTTTGACTCGCAATCATTATTGCAACTCAAAAATGAATATTGTAACCATAAAAAATGTTTGCAATGTAGTATTGGATTAGAACTTTTAAAAGATAAATGAAACCAATAACCAACATACGCTATTTTTTTGAAAAACATGGTTTTCATGTTTCTTCACGCTTGGCAGATAAGTTGGGTATGAGAGCAACAAGTGTTCGATTATTTTTTATTTACATATCCTTTGTAACTGTTGGTTTAGGATTCGGATTTTACTTAACTTTAGCTTTCTGGATAAAACTAAAAGATTTAGTTAGAGCCAAAAGAACTTCAGTGTTTGATCTATAGAATTAATTTATTATGTTAGAAAAAGACGATTTAAAATCATTCTTCAATTTTTCGAGAGAACAGCGCAAAGGAATACTTCTATTGTTTGTTATAATTATTGGTTTGCAAATCGCTTATTTTTTTGTTGATTTTAATAAAATAAATAAGCCATCACAAGAGGAACAGAATTGGCTTTCGCTTCAAAGTGCTATTGATACTTTAAAACTTCAAAAGCATGAAACAACTTATAAAATGTATCCATTTAATCCCAATTTTATTACAGATTTTAAAGGATATAAATTAGGAATGAAAGTTGAGGAAATTGACCGATTACTGGCCTTTAGAAAACAAGGAAAGTTTGCCAATTCGCCAGAAGAATTTCAAAAAGTTACCCGAATTTCCGATTCGCTTTTAAATGCAATTTCACCATTTTTTAAATTTCCAGATTGGGTGAATAAAAAGAATCAAGATGTTTCTCAAAATTCTTATACAAAATCCAATTGGAAAGAGTTTCCAAAGAAAGAAGCCATGAAAATTTTGGATATTAACCAAGCTACAAAAGAAGATTTGATGAAAGTATATGGAATAGGTGATGCCATTTCAGACAGAATTTTAATCCAAAAAGAAATCTATAGCGCATTTGTATCAATGGAACAAATGAATGATATTTGGGGATTATCACCAGAAGTTATTGCCAATCTCAACAAATATTTCAAAATCACAACCGTTCCAAACATTAAAAAAATTGATATTAACAACGCTTCAATTAAAGAATTAGGAGAATTTCCATATTTCAAATATCCAATTTCTAAAAACATAGTTACTTATCGAAGTATGAATGGTGACATTAAAGTTGAGGATTTAGCAAATATTAAAGCTTTTCCTGTTGATAAAATCAAAATAATTGCCTTATATTTACAATTCTAAAAAATAGAGTAAAAATTAAGCGTTTATTATATGAATTCAGCATATTTTACAGAAGAACACGAATTGTTTAGAAAGAGTCTTCAAGATTTTTTACAAAAAGAAGTTGTACCTCATATTGAAAAATGGGAAAAAACAGGTTCAATTGAACGTTTTATTTGGAAAAAATTTGGCGACATGGGTTTTTTTGGAATAGCATATCCAGAAGCTTATGGAGGATTGAATTTAGATTTGTTTTATACGGTTATATTATTAGAAGAACTTCAAAAAATAAAATCTGGTGGTTTTGCTGCTGCCATTTGGGCACATTCCTATTTAGCAATGACGCACTTAAATGCAGAAGGCGATGAAAGAATAAAACAAGATTATTTAGCACCAAGTATTTCTGGCGATAAAATTGGTGCAATGTGTATTACTGAACCTTTTGCTGGAAGTGATGTTGCAAGCATGCGGACTACCGCAGTAAAAAAAGGAAATAAATATATTATTAATGGATCTAAAACATTTATTACAAATGGTGTATATGCTGATTATTATGTAGTAGCTGCTAAAACAAGTCCAGAGCTAGGAAATAAAGGTATAAGTATATTTCTAATAGATACAAATCTAAATGGAATTTCAGCAACAAAATTAGATAAATTAGGTTGGAGAGCATCAGATACAGCAGAAATTGCATTTGATAATGTAGAAATTCCAGAAGAAAATTTAATGGGCGAAGAAGGAAAAGGATTCCCTTATATTATGCAACATTTTGCACTTGAGCGATTAATTATGGCAATAAATGCTCACGCAAGTGCAGAATATGCTATAGAATATGCCATTAACTATATGTCGCAACGTGAAGCATTTGGCAAAACTATCGACAAGTTTCAAGCATTACGACATACTTTAGTAGAACACGCCACAGATGTAGAACATTGTAAAATATTTAATTATACTGCTGTTGCAAGATTAAATAAAGGTGAATATGTAGTAAAAGAAGCTACAATGGCAAAATTAAAATCTACAAAAGTTGCTGATGAAACAATTTACAGTTGTTTGCAAATGCTTGGAGGTTATGGTTATATGGAAGAATATCCATTAGCAAGATTGTTAAGAGATAGTCGTTTAGGTCCAATTGGCGGTGGAACTTCAGAAATTTTGAAAGAGATTTTATCAAAAATGATTATTGATAAACAGAATTATCAACCAGCGGTGAGATAGTTGTTTATTTATATTATGATAACTATATATCAGAAAATTCAAAATATTACTTAATAAATTTTTCTAATTTATTTCTTCACAAACTTCCCATTCCAATTACCATAATTAGTTACTAATGAAATAATATAAATGCCACTTGATAAATCACTTACATCTATTTTATTAATGCCATTTGTTGATAATAAAACTTCGTTACCTAATAAATCGATTACTTTTAGAGAAGTAATAGTAACATCAATGTTAGT
>NZ_JAYVFH010000097.1:0-26178 GCF_043773265.1 Flavobacterium sp.
CGGGTCTGCAGGCTGCGCGCACGGCGATCGACCGCGGGACTTAATGCTGATTGACCTCCAACTTCAAATGTTGGTCTTAATGCTGATTGTCCTCCAACATCAGTTGGCTCAGTAAAAGATGTTAAAGAAATCATTAATAGTAATAACGATGTGATTGTAAATAATTTTTTCATAATGTTTGGGATTTTTAGGTTGTTAATTAATTTTTTAGTTTTTTGGTTTGTGCTGATTGTCATTATACATGTTTTGGTGACTTTCAACGAGGTAAAACTACTATAGCATTGCATTGCGATTTATACGTTTTATAGTGTTTAATGTAGAATGGCATCGTTTGGTAGTGAATGAATGCCAAATCATGGTGAATGGAGTTTTAGTAAACCACGTAGTTTTACGTGTATTAGTTTTGGGGTTTTATTTACTTAGTTTATTGGTTTTTAGTTATTTATGTTTTTTTTGTTTGTGTTATTTGCCACAAAGTCACGAAGTCACGAAGGTTTTTTGTTGTGAGTTTTTTATTGTGAGTTGTGAGTTATGAGTTATGAGTTGTGGGTTGTGAGTTATGAGTTTTGCAAGTTTTTATATTTTTCTTTTTCTTGCAAAGACGCAAAGTCGCAAAGTTTAGTTTGGGTTGTAGTTCTTCACTTTAATATAAATATACTCTTCACGTCACTTCGAGTGGTTTTATCGCAGCGAAACGGAGATAAAATTGTATCGAGAAGTTGTGTTAATCTCGATACATTTTCAATTGCATTACATTCCATTGAAAACACTCGATTTGACGGAGATTTATTTTTGCGCCAATGGCATTCTTAAAAACAAAACCGTTCCATTATCTTTAGTCGATTGAATTGTAATTTTTCCGTTTACCAATTTTAGTCGGTGTTTCATGTTTTTTATTCCAATACCATCAGTAGTTGAATCTTGTTCAAAGCCAATGCCGTTGTCTTGAACCGACATACAAATGTTTTCTTCGTCTAGAATTAGTGCAATAGTTGCTTTACTTGCTTGAGCATGTTTATTGATGTTGTGAATGGCTTCTTGAATAATGCGGTAAAGGTGCATTTTTATTTTGCTCGAAATTTTTTCCCAAACTATATCGGCTTCAATCTCTAGAGTATAATTGGTGCTGTGAAGCTTGTTTTGATCGGCAATAAACTTCTCTAAATGCGATTTATAACTGCTAGAATCCTGAAACACCTCTTTGGTAAGATCATGTGTTAAATCTCTTATTTCGTCTTCAATATCTTTAATTTTTTCTATATGAATTAAAGCATCATCTATTGTTGCTTGGTCGGTTGTTTTAGAAAGTTTAAACAAATTAAACCTTGTGCTAGCCAATTTGTTCATGATGTTATCGTGAAGTTCTAGCGCAATGCGTTTTTTTTCTTTTAGCTTTACTTCTTCCTCAACCATTTGCTGGTTAAGCATTAATTGATAAATTTCTTCGTTGGCTTTTTGTTGGTCTTGCAAGAGCTGCAACTCTTTTTGTTTGGCTCGCTGACTAATAATTACAAATAGCAATATAGCGATGGTTAAAACCGCTATGAATATTGACATTTGCACCCATTTTTGATGTATGGCTGTTTCTTTTTCTTTGGTAATTTCGTTGGTTTCTAGTTGAATTTTGTGAAATTGACTGCGTGCTTTTCGTTCTTCAAAGAGCAAACTGTCGCTTAGTTTATGATACTGCTCTAAATACTTAGATGCATTTTTTTTTTCAATTTTACCTGCGTTTTCAAGAACAAAAAGATAATAGTTACTTGCTTTAGATTCTTTGGCGATTTTTAATGCTTTATTTGAATAAGAAATAGCTTTTAATGTATCGTTAACTTTACAATAATAATTTGACAAATATATATTACTAATTGATTGTTCATTCCAAACATTTAAACTGTCAAATGTTTTTTCAGCTTTTATTAATAAGTTTGGCAATCCTTTATAATTATTACTATTTATATAACAATCGCCAAGATTGTTCAATAAAATCGCATATGATTCTGGATCATTTTTTAAAAGATTATTCTCTTTTAAACCTTCTTTAAAATAAAAAACAGCTGTTTCATAATCTTTTTTTTCTCTATAGACATTTCCAATATTGTTTAAACTTGTACCAATTACGTTTGAATTATCATATCCAATTACATTGTACTTTTTAGCAAAAGTCAAAGATTTTCTGTGAAAGTTAATTGCTTTATTATAATTTTTTAAATTATGATAAATATTACCTAGCTCAACATAAATAGAATATTTTACTATTAATCTTGTATCCTTATTTATTAAAAAATATGCTTTACTAATTGTATACTCAGCACCTAGATAATCATTCAAATTGTTTTGCAACATCGACTTATAAAGCAAAACATTAATCAAGCCATCATTATTATGGACTTTTAAGTAGTTCTTTTCAGCTTTTTCATAATAAAAAAAAGCACTGTCATAAATTTTAGATTTTTTAAAAAAAACTGCTTTTAACCTGTAAAATCTTGCTAATCCTAGTGTATCCTTAGCTTTATTAGAAAAAGTAAAATGAATTTTAGATTGCTCTTTATATTTATCCCTTTTTCCTATTTCTAAATTATTGTAAGAAATCTCTTTTAAAAACCATCTTAAAACACTATCATTTTTATTAAAATCAAGCAACTTAAAAGCTTTTTCATTATACTCATCACGAATCTTAAAGTCTAAGGTGTCATTTTTAGCAATAGCCAAGTATTTCTTAATAGAATCATTGTTGGCTTGGGCTTTAGTTGGTGGTTTTTTGGTACAACTTGCCAAAAGCAGTAGTAGCGCAACGGTAATAAATTTTAAAATTGTAGTCATCCTGGTACTAATATACTAAAAAAAGTGAGTTTCAAAACACTACTTGAAACTCACTTTGGGTTACTCTAATTTTACCGTTATGGTAAGTTGTTCATCAAACTTGTATTCGCCTTTCTTGAACACTTCTTTGTTGGCGAGCACAATTTCATAAGTATAAATGCCTTTTGGTAGTTCAAAGACACATTCTTTTCCGTCTTTTTGGATTACTAGTTCTTTTTTTACAACGTTATCGTCTTGGTCTTTACCCACAATGCTAAAGGTTATTTTATCACTAAGCTTGTTTTTTATGCAAAGCGATTCTATAAACTTAACATCGTTAGGTTTAGCTTCGGTTTTGGCTGCTTTTAAGAACGACAATCCGGTTATTATTACTTCACCACTACGCAATACTTTTTCTAGATTGGATTGAGCATTAGCAAAATTTATGAAAATAAGTAATAAGGCAACTATTTTTGCTTTCATATCATTTTAAAAAATCTTGATTACATAAATTTATTTGGTCTTATAGTTAAATATTACATAAACAATTAAACCCATTGTTAAAAAACATACGAGAACACTATTTTCTATATTTATTGAGAAATTATTACTTAAAAGTTTAGAGATTAACTTGGCAACTATTACCAAAACAATATAAACAAGTAAGGCAAAAAACATTTTTTTCTTTGTCATAATAACATAATTATTTATACAAAAACCATAAAAAAATCAAAAAAGAAACTGCTACAAATCCAAAAAAAACAAATAGTCTGTTTTTGGGAATTTGATTGTTTTGATTGTTTCTATATAAAATAAATGACGATATTAAAATTATAGAACTAATAATAATCATTTTAATTAGAAAACTAATATTATCATATGTTCTAATAAAAAGAAAATAAAGTCCTAATAATAAAAATGGTATTAAATTTAAAGATTTTTTCATGGTTTTGTTTTATAATTGTAGTCATCCTGGTACTAATATACTAAAAAAAGTGAGTTTCAAAAAACTACTTGAAACTCACTTTGGGTTACTCTAGTTTTACCGTTATGGTAAGTTGTTCATCAAACTTGTATTCGCCTTTCTTGAACACTTCTTTGTTGGCCAGCACAATTTCATAAGTATAAATGCCTTTTGGTAGTTCAAAGACACATTCTTTTCCGTCTTTTTGGATTACTAGTTCTTTTTTTACAACGTTATCTTCTTGGTCTGTGCCCACAATGCTAAAGGTTATTTTATCACTAAGCTTGTTTTTTATGCAAAGCGATTCTATAAACTTAACATCGTTAGGTTTAGCTTCGGTTTTGGTTGCTTTTAAGAACGACAATCCGGTTATTATTACTTCGCCACTTCGTAGTACTTTTTCTAGATTGGATTGAGAGAAACATAATGATGAAGTAAAAAATAATATTAAAAATATTTTTATACATCTCATTTATAAATGAAAAATCTATAAATGAAAAATGAAATAACAATAACAATAATTAAAATAAATAACTCTCCATAGATTTTTTTAGAATCTTTTGTGTTTTTATAATCTTGTATCGATTGATAAAATTTTTTCAATCTTTCAAATACTGATAAAATAATTATTGCATGAAAGAATAAATCTGATATTATTTCTAATGTGTTCATAATAAAAAATGATTTTATTGTGTTAATAATTTTTTTTATACTGCGCCTGCAATACAAATACCAAAGGTGACAACAGCAATAGCAACTCCAAGTGGTCCTAAAAATCTTTTAGCAACACCGGTAAAAGTAGTTGTTAATGCAGCCGCAGTCCAAGAAGTTGCTCCAGAGAAAGCTAGTGAATATAAAGCATCACCACCTAAAGCATTTATAGCGCAATGGAATACTTCTGACATAGTTAATCCAGGTTCACCAACTTTTGCTGTAATTATTTCGCCATTTTCAACTATAACTTTAGGTGAAATGCTACTGTAAAATATTAAATCTGATACTTCTAGTTCTTTTAAATTGTTTTTTTTAGCAAATTCAAGACCATATTTAATTAATGGTTCCGCATAAGTAAGAATTGTTTTTTCGGCAGTTTCTGATAATTTATTTTCTCCGTTTATTAAAGATTTTTTAAAATCCTGAAGATCAAATTCCTTTGGACATTCTTTAGAAATTTCACTCTCAACTAAACTTTTATATGTTTCCATCATATCAAGCCATTCTTGGTTTGAAGTCTGAGCATTCCCATTTAAACTAAATAATACGGTAGCAATTAAGCCAAATAATAAATTTTTCATAAATTTGTATATAATTTTATAATTATTGCAGTCATACTAATTGTCGTCGAAAACATTTAATGGTATGGCTGCTTTTTTTTTGGTTGGTTTTTCGTTGCTTTTATTTAATAACAAACCTCTAAAATAAATAAAAGTTTTCTGTTTTATTGCTAATACAAATAACTAGAAAAGCATTTTTTGTATCGTGTCACTTTTGGTAAGATGGCAAGTCTTCTTTTTTACCCAGTTTTTAGTTTTTACTTAATTGTTTGTTTTTGATGTTGTAAAACTAATTGGTTTATTTTATAAAAAAGTAAGCATTTTGCTTACTTTTATGTTAAAGTTTTGTTTTTGTTTAATTTTTTTAAAACAATTAGGTTTAGCTTCGGTTTTGGCTGCTTTTAAGAACGATAATCCGGTTATTATTACTTCGCCACTACGCAGTACTTTTTCTAGATTGGATTGAGAGAAAGTTAGTGCAGGAAGAAGTAATACTACTAGTATTATTTTTTTTATGTTAAATTTTTTTTTATTTTAAACTTTCTTTCTGCTTATAGTAATTATAGCAAGTATAACAGATACACTAAATAATGTAACGAAATATTTTACATCAAATACAAAATAAAATAGTGCCGCAACTAGCTGAAATACTATTATATATACTATAAACACAAAGAGATTTGATTTTGTTTTCATAGTTTTTTACTTTTATGTTACTTTTAAGAACCCGAACAGATTCTACTTACTTCATTACTTCTTTGTGCTTTCTCTAGTTTTGCATTTGAGAAAGTTAGTAATGAAATAAGTATCATCCTCATTCTTATTCTGATTTTGTTAACTTAAAAGTTTTTATTAATTTAATTAGATAAATTATCCCAATTAAAGAAAAGAATAATCCCGGATATCTATTTTCATTATATAAAATTGAAGATGTAAAAATTACTATTATTGCTATACCTAAAATAATAATTCTTAATTTAATATGTTTTTTTATTAAAACAGAAACCAAGAATATTAAAACAGCAAGAGCAAATGGGATTATGTTTTTCATAATTATAATTTTATTATAAGATTAGTACTTTATTCATTAGTCCAAGTAATTATCTGTACTTTAAAACTTTCTAATTTGATATTGTAAAATGCAGTAAACATTAATACCCATGCAACATATCCTATAAAAAAAGGAATTAGATTCAAATTAAAGTTTCCGCTAAATTCAAAAGTTGACAATCCAGTAAATACAACAATACCAATAAAATTATAAATCATTGCGTTTTTCAAACTCATTGAGATTCCACCAGTCAAAAAATTCCAATGAACTAATTTATCTTTTATGATAATCTGACCATTACTCATAAAGTCTATTGAAACCTGATGTGAAAAATCTAGTTTGATTATTAAACTATTCGTGTTTTCAACAAACTGATAATCATACTTGCTTAAATTTTTTAATATTTTTTCTTTTGTTATCATTTACTTGTTTTTATATTTATTGCCCAGAAGCTGTTACAAATTCAGATGCAGCAAAACCTGCAATGGCAGCAAAAGGACCTGATTCAAAGAACATTAATCCGACCACAAGGTCTGCAATTCTTGATCGTATAGGTTTTGCTTTAGTATACGAGTTTGGGTTTGCTGTCCAAAACTCATCAGAACTCTTTAGTAAAGATTTTCCTGCGGTTAAACTATTTACATCATTTTCATTTAAGTCTTTGTTTTTCAAAGCATTTTCAAATTCGTTTAATGCTTCATCAACAGTAAGATTGTCTGAAATAATTTTGTCGATGACTTTTGCAGATACAAAAGAAAGTTTGTTGTTTTTTATATACTCTTGTTTGTTTGTTTTCCATATAATAATGCAATCTTCATAACTAAATTTACCATAAACATGACCTTCGTAAACTTTATGCAACTCCTCCAAATCAATATCTGAAAACAACTTAGGATATTTAATTGCCATTTGATTTGTAGCAAAATCTAAAATTTCATTTATATCTTTTTTAACCCATTCTGATTTACTGTCTTTTAATAATTCAAGACCTTCATTGTGATAAAAACCAAAATCTTCTGGTTTAATTTGATTTTGTGCAATTGCAGTACAACCAAAAATAATCGAGGCAATTAAGCCAAATAATAAATTTTTCATAAATTTGTATATAATTTTCTAATTATTGCAGTCATACTAATTGTCGTCGAAAACAGTTAATGGTATGGCTGCTTTTTTTTTGGTTGGTTTTTCGTTGCTTTTATTTAATAACAAACCTCTAAAATAAATAAAAGTTTTCTGTTTTATTACTTATACAAATAACTAGAAAAGCATTTTTTGTATCGTGTCACTTTTTAAGATGGCAAGTCTCGGTTTTTACCCAGTTTTTAGTTTTTACTTAATTGTTTGTTTTTGATGTTGTAAAACTAATTGGTTTATTTTATAAAAAAGTAAGCATTTTGTTTACTTTTATGTTAAAGTTTTGTTTTTGATGATTTTTTTTTAGAAAATGTCGGTTTTATTGGGTTTTGTGGGTTTGTTTTTTTTATGTTTTGCTACAAATTTATTTAAACCACATAGTTTTCATAGTTTCTTAACGCTTTAGTCGCTTTGCTCTTGATAGATTTTATAGAATTGGTGTTTTATATTGAATAATCTTTGCTAGTTCATTAAATCAGTGAATCTGTGGCCAATCAATAATTGTTTTTAAATTAAATTGTGATTTCTAGCAGCTTTTATTATGTCTTCATCTGTTCCTTTATCAATTCCGAAAAACTCTTTTATGGCTACTTTTCGCTTGTCTATTGCGCTTCTTGATAGTTGTAGTTGTTCTTGTATGTTTTTATTTTTTACACCTTGCACAAGCAACGTTATTACTTGCTGGTTGTAACTGTCAAGTGTTTTTTTGCTGGCTGTAATTTCTTTCTGGCTTTTAAGTACCGTTTTACTATAATAGTTTTCGCCTTTCATGATGGCTTCAAAACCAACAATAAAATCATTGGCTGTAATGTCGTTTTTTACTATAATTCCATTAGGATTTAATTCTTTTATTATGCGACATAAAACAAACGATTCGGTATGTGAAGTAAGAATTACAATTTTAGCTTGTGGCAGAAACTTTTTTATTATTGGCACTAATTCTTCGCCAGAGTTAATGTTTTTTTCTGCAAATGCTGGTAATGCTATATCAACAAAAACAACATCTATACTATTTGTATAATTAGAATTTGAAATTGCTTTATAACCTGTTTCACAATCAATTGCCATGATGGTGTTGAGTTTATAACCAGCTGTATTGTAGGATAACATTGATTTATAACCTTCAATAATTGGTAAATGATCATCAATCATTATAACATTTATGTCCATCAATTTGTTTTTGTGAAACTAGTAAATAAAAATATATCTACAAAATAAATAATTAAATCTCCAAATAATTTCCAGAAGCAATAGTAGTTATAATTGCGTCTATATTTTCTTTATAGGATTTAGAAAAAGGAAGTTTGGTTGTAGTGTTTTTTATATGGCAAACTGCATTTCCAGTATGAATTCTAGATACAAAATCAATGTTTACAATATAACTATTGTGGATTCTTGCAAATGGATATTTTAAAACTCCTTCAAAGTGTTTTAATGTTTTAAAAGCAGTAATCATTTCGCCAGTATGCAAATGAATGTCTGTCGAATTATTATCTGCCTGAAGATAACAAATGTCTTTGGCTTCGATATAACGGTAATCGCCATAAGACTTTACACAAATTATTAATGGCTTTTCTTTAGTGTTTTCGACTTGTAAAAACGTTACTTCTTTGTTTTCGTTAGTTTCTAATTTATTTTCAACGAGATTATTTTCAATCTCTTCATCGTCAACTTTAATGATTTCATTGTCAACTGTTTCAATAATTTCTTCTTCCGTTTCATCAATTATTTCACTATCTAAATTTGTTTCTTCTTCATTCTCAATTGTACTTGGTGAAATTTCATCTAAAACTTCAATAGCAACCACTTGATTTTCATCTTCTAATGTGTTTGTTGAAGTTATAGGTTTTAAATCTGAAACAGTATTACTTGCAGTTGCAACAAATTGTTGTTTAGAAATTGGAGTTGTAGATGTATATTCTTTCTCTAATCGAAATACAGATTTGCGCAATTCTTTAGCTTCTAACGGAAACAAAAAATAATCAAAAACGCCATATTTAAAAGCATTAAAGCAAAGTGCATCGTTTTTGGTTGTGATAAAAACTTTAGGAATTACAGTTAAATAGCGATGCAATTCATTGATAAGATGCAAAGAAAGGTTAGAATCTTTATCTGAAGGATCAATTTCTAAAAAAACAATATCTGGCTTGTGTTCAAGAATACAATCTAAACCATCGTCATAATTATGAGCTGTAGCCAAAAAAATTAGTGATTGAAAACCTTCAGCAATAGCTTTAGTCTTCAACCCATTTTGTTGGTCGTCATCAATAATTACATACGTAAAATGCTTCAATTGCCTTACTTTTTGGGGTAAAGCATTAGTTTTTAGAGCTCACACAAACTCAAGGTTAGGTAAAAGATAGTTTGGGACTATTTTTATAAAATTTTGTTATAAAAACACACTTTTTATAACGTTACTAAAGTAGCAGTTTTACATAGTATGAAAATGATATTGAAAAATGTTTTTTTAACAATCAATGAATTTTAGTTTAAAAGAAAAAATCATCGATAAAGAACATTTATTATAAAGTTTTTTCTTACGTTTTGTGGTTAATTACAAAAGTTAGAATAAAGCTAAATTTATATTGCAATATAGCTATTAATAGAATTAAATAATTAGTGTAAAACATTGATTAACAAAATTTTATATTAATTTAATTTGTTTTCTACTAGAAGCAACATGATGAAATTAGAAAAATATTAAATTAGAAAATTTCTCACAGAAAGTAGTTAAAACGGCAAACAAAAGTCTTGTCTGAACAAAATCAGATTGAAATAGGTTATTAACAATCTATTTCTAAAAACATGAAATTATTGAACATAAAAATAAATATGGTGATATTTCGATATGCTACTTTGAAAAATACTTGACACTAATAATAAATTCGGTTACTTAGATAGTTTTAGAGTTTAAAAAACGAAAAATAAAAGAGTTTGATTTGTGCTTTGATATTATTAAACTTTTTATAAATTTGAAAGCTCTTTGAAAGTTGACTTAATAATGTACTATTAGGATGAATTAAAAATTACTAATAACTATTTTTTGAAGAAATAATAATAAACAAATAAAATACCACACATAGCGATATGGGAATCACTAAAACCTTTGGATTTGCCTTTAAAATCAATGAAATGGCTGATATATTGAAAGCATTAGGAAATCCTGCGCGATTAAAAATTATTCAGTTTTTAATGGCAACTCCATCATCAGTTTGTGGTGATATTATAGAAGTTCTTCCTTTGGCACAATCTACAGTTTCAAAGCATCTTTCTGAACTAAAAAGAGTAAAACTTATTAAAGGAAAAGTAAAAGGAAATAACATTAGTTATTCGCTAAACGAAAAAACTTGGGAAAAGGTTAAAGATTTTGTGCTTACCGAAATTAATTTGCCTCGTGAGAATTAATTAACATAAAATAATTTTTAAATACTAATTTCAATTATATTTGATGAAAAAAATGAAAGAAATTTACATTATTTTATGCTTATTTGTTTTTTCAATTGGAATTGCTCAAGAACCACAAAAAACAAAAAAAACTTTAAGTGAAAAGAAACACGAAGTAAAATTGGGCGCAATAAAAATGCTAGCAGGACCAATTTTTGAAGGAACTTATGAATATATAAAAAGTAAGGATTTTACCTACGGAAGTTCGTTGTTAGTAAATTTAAATACTGGTAATGATTATCCAGAAGATTTTTCAATAACACCATTTGCACGTTTTTATTTTCAAGAAACTAAAGAATATGGCGCTTATGGCTTTTTTGTTGAAGGTTTTGGAAAATATAGTTCTGGTAATTATTATAATAACTACAGTATAAATAATTCTAAAACCAAATACAATGCTGCAGCATTAGGACTTTCTTTAGGAAAAAAATGGGTGAATAACTCAGGATTTGTTTTTGAAATATTAGTTGGTGCAGGAAGAACATTAGGAAATTCTGACTCAATACCAGATGCAATTTTTAGAGGTGATTTAAATATTGGCTATAGGTTTTAAAAAATAATTAAGATAAAAAAATTCCACTAAAATTTAGTGGAATTTTTTTTATGTAAAATAAATATTTTAAAATCTAAACCGTTCTCATTAACCAATTACGCATAGAAACTTCATTATTTATAATAGTTCGCAATTCATCAATTGCAACTCTATCTTGTTTCATAGAATCTCTATGACGAATAGTTACTGTGTTGTCTTCTAATGTTTGATGATCAACAGTGATGCAAAAAGGTGTTCCTAATGCATCTTGACGACGATAACGTCTTCCTACAGCATCTTTTTCATCATAAGCCACATTAAAATCCCATTTTAAATCTTCAATTATTTTTTGAGCAGCTTCTGGAAGTCCATCTCTTTTTATTAACGGAAAAACCGCAGCTTTTGTTGGTGCTAAAACACTTGGCAAACTCAAAACTGTTCTTGTAGAACCATCTTCAAGCGTTTCTTCTTTTAAAGATGTTGCAAAAACTGCCAAGAACATTCTGTCTAATCCAACCGAAGTTTCAACTACAAAAGGAACATAATTTTTATTTTCTTCAGTATCAAAATATTGTAACTTTTTACCCGAAAATTGTTCGTGTGCTTTTAAATCAAAGTCTGTTCTTGAGTGAATTCCTTCTAATTCTTTAAATCCAAACGGAAAATTAAATTCGATATCGGCAGCAGCATTTGCATAATGAGCCAATTTTTCGTGATCGTGAAAACGATAATTCTCTTTTCCTAAACCAAGTGATAAATGCCAGTTTAAACGTGTAGTTTTCCAGTATTCATACCATTTCATTTCTTCGCCTGGTTTTACAAAAAATTGCATTTCCATTTGTTCAAATTCACGCATACGGAAAATAAATTGTCTTGCAACTATCTCATTTCTAAAAGCTTTTCCGGTTTGAGCAATTCCAAACGGAATTTTCATTCGACCACTTTTTTGAACATTTAAAAAGTTAACAAATATTCCTTGAGCTGTTTCTGGACGCAAATATAAATCCATTGCAGTATCGGCCGAAGCACCAAGTTTAGTGCCAAACATCAAATTAAATTGACGCACTTCGGTCCAATTTCTAGAACCAGAATCTGGACAAGCAATTTCTAGTTCTTCAATTAGAGCTTTTACATCTTCTAAGTCTCCGTTTCCTAGGGATTTTCCCATTCGTTCTAGAATTTCTCTTTCTTTAGAAAGATATTCAATCACTCTTGGATTGGTAGTTTTGTATTGTTCTTCATCAAAGCTTTCGCCAAATCGTTCACGAGCTTTTTCAATTTCTTTTTTGGCTTTTAGATTTAATTTTTCGGCATAATCCTCAATTAAAACGTCGGCTCTGTATCTTTTTTTAGAATCTTTATTGTCAATTAATGGGTCGTTAAACGCATCAACATGACCAGAAGCTTTCCAAGTTGTTGGATGCATTAAAATTGCAGCGTCAAGTCCAACAATGTTTTCGTGCATTTGCACCATTGCTTTCCACCAATATTCGCGAATGTTTTTCTTTAGTTCAACACCATTTTGTGCATAATCATAAACTGCACTTAAACCATCATAAATCTCGCTGCTCGGAAAAATAAATCCATATTCTTTAGCATGAGAAATTACGTTCTTAAAATTATCTTCTTGTTTTGCCATAATATTGCAAAAATATAAAAAGTAATAGAAATGACTATACAATCGTTGATTTTTATATTTTTATCAACTAATAATTTGTTTTGAAACTAAAATCAACAACAAAATCAAACTATGTTTAAAAATTTATTGAATTTATTTTTTCCAAAATCTTGTGCTGGTTGCACTTCGTTTTTATTAAAAAACGAAGTGGTTATTTGCACTACTTGCCGACACGAAATTCCGCTAACTAACCATCATAAAACAAAAAACAACGATGCCATTGGAAAATTTTATGGCAGAATTCCGTTAGAATTTGCTTCAGCATTATTTTATTTTCATAAAAAAGGAATTGTTCAAGAATTAATTCACAAATTAAAATACAAAGGTCATCAAGAAATTGGCAATGCAATTGGATTTTGGTACGCCGAAGAATTAAAATCTGTTGCAGAAATTGATGAAGTTGATTTTATAATTCCTGTTCCGCTGCACAAAAAACGTTTCAAAGAACGTGGCTATAATCAGGTTACTGAATTTGGAAAAGCATTATCTGATGGTTTAAAAATTGAATATAACGAAGCTATTTTAGAACGAAGTATTTATTCTGACACTCAAGTTAGAAAAAACATCAATCAAAGAAGTGATGTTACTGAAAGTGTTTTTAAAATTAACAGTCATGAAAAATTACACAACAAACATTTTTTATTAATTGATGATGTAATAACAACTGGAGCAACACTCGAATCTTGTGGAAGAGAAATATTGAAAATTCCAGGTGCTAAACTAAGTATTGTTTGCATGGCAATGACGCAGTAACGGTTTTTTAGTTAATTATAAATAAAAAGATTTCGTTTACACTAAATATAATTGTTATTTTGCGTTAAGAAAATTGAGTTCAATGCAAATAAAACATCTAAAATACATTTTTATTGTTTTCGCAATAGCGCTAATTGGTTGTGCCAAAAGAGGTACAATTTCTGGCGGAGCTAAAGACACATTGGCGCCAATATTAGTTTCTAGTTTTCCTAAAAACGGAAGTGTAAACTTTAAAGCTAAAGAAATCAGACTTAATTTTGATGAATATGTAAAGCTGAAAAACGTTGCCAAACAGCTTATAGTTTCACCACCAATGAAAAAAGCGCCAGAAGTTTTACCTTATAATGCAAGTAAATATATTACTATAAAACTAAAAGATAGTTTATTGCCAAACACAACTTATAGCTTTAACTTTGGTCAAAGCATTGCCGATAACAACGAAGGAAATACTTTGTCGCAATTTAAATATGTTTTTTCTACAGGAAGTTTTATAGATTCATTGGCACTGAAAGCAACTTTTAAAGATGCTTTAGAAAAAAAAACGGCTTCGTTTGTTTCGTTTATGTTGTATGAAGTTAATGAAAAGTACACTGATTCAATAATTTATAAAGAAACGCCAAGATATATTACAAACTCACTTGACAGTTTAAAAGAAATAAAGTTAGAAAATTTGAAGCAAGGAAAATACCGATTAATTGCTATAAAAGACAATAATAATAACAATAAATTTGATCCGAAAAGTGATAAAATTGGGTTTATAAACGATTATGTAACTTTGCCAAACGATACTGTTTTTGTGCTTGATTTGTTTAAAGAAAAAACTGCTTTTAAGGTTTTAAAACCAAGTCAATCATCAGGAAACAAAGCTACAATTGGTTATGAAGGAAATGCAAAGAAAGCGGTTTTTGAAGTAACAAAATCTGGCGAAAACTTTCCTTTTAGGATTAGTAAATTGCCAAAGAAAGACTCGCTACAAATTTGGTTTAAACCAATAAAAAACGATTCGATAAACATTGCAGTTAAAAATGAAAATTATAGTCAGAAATATGTTTTAAAACTGAAAGATCAAAAAGCAGATACGCTGAGTTTTAGTGCAGAACGAACAGGAAATTTACCATTTAGAAATCAATTTAAAATAAATTCGACCATTCCGATTGAAAAAATTGACAACGCCAAAATTAAATTTATTTCTAAAGATTCTTCAAATGTTTCTTTTACAACTTTTTATGACGAATATAATCAACAAATAGTTTTTGATTTTGAAAAACAACCGTTAGAAAAATATTCGATGAAGGTTTTTCCTGGTGCTTTTATAGATTTTTACGAAAAAACTAATGATACTTTAAATTATAAATTTGAAACTCAAAACACATCGGATTATGGGAATTTAAGAGTTGTTTTAGAAAAAGTAAAGCGTTTTCCAGTAATTATAGAATTAACTGATAATGATGGTAAAGTTTTGGCCAAAGAATATTCAGATAAAAATACTGTTATAGACTTTAATCTTCTTGAACCAGCAAAGTTTATTTTACGTTTGATTTATGACGACAATAATGATAAAGAATGGAATCCTGGGAGTTTTATAGAACAACGCCAATCGGAGGAAGTGATTTATTTTCCAAAAGAAATTGATGTTCGCTCCAATTGGGATGTTGAACAACCGTTTGATGTAGGTTTGAAGTAAAAATACGAGGTTGGAAATGCGAAGTACGAAGTTAAAATGCAATTTAGGAGGTTGGAAATACTTTGCGAGGTGAATTTAGATTAATATAAAGTTGTCTTTATCGTTTAAAAACCCTAATTTTTCTCTAGTTTTTAGCATTGTATTTTTGTCAAATTCAACTATAAAAACACATTCATTTTCAGTTGTTTCAAACATTTCATTACCAAGAAAATCAACCGCTTGCGAATGTCCAATGTATTCGTGATTGTTATTGTCAATTCCAACTCGATTTACGCCAATTACATAACACATATTTTCTATTGCTCTTGCTTTTAGCAAAATATCCCAAGCATTTACTCGTGGTTTTGGCCAATTGGCTACATAAATTAATACTTCATAATCTTCAACATTTCTTGCAAAAGCTGGAAAACGCAAATCATAACATATTAACGGACAAATTTTATATCCTTTATATTCTACAATTAATTTTTCTTTTCCAGAAGTATAAACTTTGTCTTCTCCTGCTAGTGTAAACAAATGTCGTTTATCATAAATTTGTATTTCACCATTTGGAAAAACAAAAACCAATCGGTTAAAATAGTTACCGTTTTCTTCGATTACTAAACTTCCTGTGATGGCGCAATTTTTATTTTTTGCAGTTTCTTTTAACCAAGAAATTGTTTCGCCTTGCATGGTTTGTGCAACATTTTTCGGATTCATTGTAAAACCTGAGGTAAACATTTCGGGTAAAACTATCAAATCGACATATTGCGAAATGGAGTTTATTTTTTCTTGAAGTAAAGCTTTGTTTTCATTAGGATTTTCCCAAGATAATTCGGTTTGAATTAGTGCTGTTTTCATTTATAATGAACTTTTTATTCTGTACTTGTTTTAGTATCTCTTAATGTTTTTTTTTGAACACAGATATAGTAATTAGAGAAACCTATCTAATTTATTTGATTGTTATTTCATCAATAAAAATAAATGCTTCACCACCAAATCCTTGATGCCATTCTGGTAATTTTCCGAAATTGTATGCTTTAATTTTGATGTATCTTGCTTTGATTTCTTTAGCTGATTTGTATTCGAAATTTTGTGTTTTGTTTTCATCAAATTTTGGATCCAAGTTGTTTTCGATAGTTCCAATTAAAGTAAAATTGATATTGTCTGTCGAGCTGTAATATTCAACTTTGGTTGGCATTAAAATCCATGAACGTTGGTCTTGTAAAAAAGTTGAGCTAAAATTGGATACTTTTTTCTTTGATTGCAAATCGATTGTTGCTTCAAAATCTTGACTTTGATAACCTTGCCAATCGCCTTTTCGCCAATTTGTTGAACCGTAAATTCCGTCAATTAAACCTTCATTTCCTCCTGCATGATATTGCGGATTGTATTTGGATTTTATTTCTATTGTGTAGTTGTTTGGTTTTTTGAAGTATGTTGCTGAAATGGTGTTGCTTTGAATTTCGTTATTTTTTATATAAGCAGAAATAGTGGATGTTTCTAAAATTTCAAAAGGTTTTGAGTATGGAACAAATACTTTTTTTGCCAGATAATCGTCTTTATCACTTATTAAAAAATAGATTATGTCATTTGGGTTTTGTGAATCAATTTCAACCATCATTTTATCCTTAAACGATTTACTTTCTGCTTGAATTAAAGGAACAGAAATTAATTTTGGATAAATCTCTACTTGTCTATGTTTTACATTTTCTAAATCTATATACTTTGATTTTTCTAAATAATTTTGAAGTGTAATTTCTTCTGACTTTTTATTTTCTAAATTAACTTTTGTTTTGTCAAAATACGGTTTTGTTACCGACCAGCTTCCTTCTCCTGGTGTAACCGAATAAATTCCAATAGAACTCAACACATACCAAGCACTCATTTGTCCGCAGTCTTCGTTTCCAATTAATCCGTCTGGAGAATTTTTATAGAAATTATTTAAAATATAATGTACTTTTTCGGTTGTTTTTTCAGGTTTTCCAATGTAATTGTACAAATATGCCATGTGATGACTTGGTTCGTTTCCGTGTGCGTATTGACCAATTAATCCTGTAACGTCTACTTGTTCTCGACCTGTAGTTTTACTTTCACTATTGAACATTTCATCGAGTTTGGCTTCAAATTTTTCGTTTCCGCCATACGCTGCAATCATTCCAGGAATATCTTGTGGCACAAAAAACGAATATTGCCACGAATTTCCTTCGGTATAATTATTATTGATTTCTCTTGCATCAAATGGTTTGTCCCAACCGCCATTTTTCTTTGGTCGCATGAAACCGGTATTCCAATCGAAAATATTCTTCCAACTTTGAGAACGTTTCATGAAATAATTAAAATCTTCTGGTTTCTTTAAGATATATGCCATTTGAGCAATACACCAATCGTCGTAAGCATATTCTAATGTTTTTGAAACACTTTCGTGCTCGTCATCCATAGAAATAAAACCTTGTTTTTTATAAGCATCCAATCCTAAATGATCAAGTAAAGCCGAATGTTTAGCTGCTTCAAATGCTTTTTCATAATCAAAACCAGAAATTCCTTTTGCCATTGCATCTGCCATTACTGAAACCGAATGATAACCAATCATACAATCAGTTTCATTGGAAGCTAATTCCCAAACTGGCAATCTTCCTGCTTGTTCGTATTGTTTTAGAAACGTATTTATGAAATCGGCTGTACGTTTCTTTTCGATTAAAGTATACAAAGGATGTGCAGCTCGAAACGTATCCCAAAGTGAGAATACCGAATAATAATCAAATCCTTCGCCATTGTGAACTTTGTTATCTCTTCCACGGTATTTTCCATCAATATCTTGTGCAATATTGGGTTGAACCATTGTGTGATATAATGCGGTGTAAAAAACTGTTTTTTTATCTAAATCAGATTCTGTGATTTCAATTTTGGATAATTGTTCGTCCCAAAGTTGTTCGGCATTTTTTTTAACTTTATTGAAATCCCAATCTTTAATTTCGGACATATTCAATTTTGCACCTTCATAACTTGTTGGAGAAAGTGAAACTTTAACTGAAATTTGCTCTCCTTTTATGACTTGTTTAGAAAAACTTATTTTTACAATTGTTCCAGAATAAAAATCTTTTTGATTTTCTAGATTGGCTTCTGCTTTATTAATTGTCATTGGAACGCTAAACTCAATTCGAGCATAAACATATTGATCTTTTGCCCAAGCTTCGCTTCTTCTAAGAATTTCGATAGTTCTATTATCAATAATTTTCACATCGCCATATAGCAATTTATCTCTATGATTTAAATCGAGAATTATATTGGCTAAACCATTGTTGTTAAAGGTATATTGATGAAAACCAACACGAGTAGAAGTTGTTAAATTGACATCAATGTTATACTTATCTAACTTCACAGAATAAAATCCAGCTGAGGATTTTTCATTTGTATGTAAAAAAGTTGAAGCATATTCTTTTGGGTTAAAAGTTGGTTCGCCCATTGTTGGCATCAACATAATATCACCATAATCAGAACAACCTGTTCCGTTTAAATGTGTGTGAGAAAATCCATAAATTATAGAATCATCATAATGATAACCCGAACATCCATCCCAACTTCCATCAATTCTTGTGTCTGGAGAAAGTTGAACCATTCCAAAAGGGACTGTTGCACCTGGATAAGTATGTCCATGACCACCAGTACCAATCATTTGGTTTACAAATTGATGATAACTTTGACCTAATGTTAAATTTGAAAACAATAGTATTATGAAAAAATAATATTTTACTCTTTGATTTAATTTCATTTTAATAAACTAATGTTTGTATTGAATGAGGTAAAATTTTAACTTCACAAGCTTTTGTGCCAATGCATAAATTATAAATTATTTTTTTATCACTTTGATTCATAACTATAGTAATTATTTTTCCATCATTATTAATAAAAGAAGTTGTTAAGAGTTGACTTCTACTAGGAATACTACTAATTCTTTTTGCTCCTTTTTTAATGAATTTTGAAAAATGACCAATAAAATAATAGGATGGAGTATAAATTAGTTCACCCGAAACTGTATTGGCATGAATAGGCGCAAAACAAAAGTTTCCCACATGATTTGGTCCACCATGTTCATCTAAGAGAATATTCCAATCTGTCCAGCCAACCGTTCCGTTATTAAAATCATTAATCATTGATCGTCCATATTTTTCTCCGTTTGCCCAAATTTGATAACGTTTTTCATTAAAACTTTCTGAACAACCTTCGGTAAAAAGTAGTTTTTTTTCTGGATACATTTCATTTACTCTTGCAATGTTTTCATACATAGGATTTCCTCCACTCCAATTTTCATACCAGTGAAAACCTATTCCCCAAACATATTTACTTGCTTCAGGATCATCCAAAATAGTGCTTACTCTTTGAGAAATTAAATCTCTATTATGATCCCATATTATTATTTTCTTACTTCCTAAACCTGCTTTTTTGATTGTTGGTCCTAAATAATTTTTTAAAAAATCTCTTTCTTCTTCAGCAGTATAGATACAAGATTCCCATGTTTGAGTTGCCATTGGTTCATTTTGAATTGTCAAACCCCAAACAGGAATTCCTTCTTTTTGTATTGCACTAATATATTTAACATAGTAATTTGCCCAAGATTGATAATATTCTGGCAATAATTTTCCTCCTTTAAGCATATTGTTGTTGCTTTTCATAAATGCTGGTGGACTCCAAGGACTAACGTATAAATTGAAATTATCTCCGGCAACTTCCATTGCTTTTTTTATCAGAGGAATTCTAAATTTTTTATCATGATTTATATCAAATGTTGCCAATTCTTTATCACCTTCTTTTATGTAAGTGTAGCTTTCGGAACTAAAATCACAACTATGAATATTTGTTCTTGCTAAAGTGTAACCAATTCCTTTTTCACTATTATAATATGCATTCAATAATTCAGATTGTTTATTAGATGGTAATTTAGCAAAAACTTCTGCGCTTGAATCAGTAATTGCTCCTCCAATTCCAAGAAAAGTTTGAAATTTATTATTTGGATTTACAAAAACACAAATTTGAGTTTCTAATGGCTGTTTTAATTCTGAAAACTCTAGATTGTCTGTTTTTGTTAATCTCAAATTTGTGCTATCGGCAGAAGAAAAAACTTCAACTGAACGATTTTTTAATGAAAACTCATTTGATTTTGCCTTTTTTTTATGTTGCGAAAATAAAATTAATGGGAAAATTAGGATCAATAAAGTAGTTGTGGTTTTCATTTTTTTTAGCTAAAATAAGAAATAAAACAATCTTTAAATAAAAAACGTATTCAAATTAATGAATACGTTTAGATTGTTCGTGTCTCGCAATGACTTTAATTACTTTAAACTCGCTTTTAAATATTCTCTATTCATTCTAGCAATATTTTCTAACGATATTCCTTTTGGACATTCAACCTCGCATGCTCCAGTATTAGTACAATTTCCAAAACCTTCTTCGTCCATTTGTCTAACCATGTTTAAAACTCTTGCTGTTGCTTCAACTTTTCCTTGTGGTAAAAGTGCATATTGTGATACTTTTGCTCCAACAAATAACATTGCAGAACCATTTTTACACGTTGCAACACAAGCGCCACAACCAATACATGCTGCTGCTTCAAAAGCTTTGTCGGCATCATTTTTATTAATTGGAGTTGCGTTGGCATCAATTGTTCTACCCGATGTATTTACCGATACAAAACCTCCAGCTTGTTGAATTCTATCAAACGAACTTCTGTCTACAATTAAATCTTTTACAACTGGAAAAGCCTTGCTTCTCCAAGGTTCGATAAAAATGGTTTCGCCATCTTTAAATTTTCGCATGTGTAATTGACAAGTAGTTGTTCCAGTATCTGGACCATGTGCTCTACCATTTATATAAAGTGAACACATACCACAAATTCCTTCACGACAATCGTGGTCAAATGCAACAGGTTCTTTTTTATCGTTAATTAATTGCTCGTTCAATTGATCTAGCATTTCTAGAAATGAACTTGCTGTAGAAACATTATCTAATTTATAAGTTTCCATACTACCTTTTGTTTTAGCGTTTTTTTGACGCCAAATTTTAAGGTTTATATTGATGTTTTTTGCTGAAGACATAATTTATTCTTTTTAAGTGATTAGTAACTAGTGATTAGTGATTAGTCTTTTAAATTTATTTTCGAAGATGAATTTGTATTGTTTCATTTTCTAATTACTATTCACTAATCACTCATTACTATTTATAATTTCTAGCTGCAATTTTAATAAACTCGTATTTTAGTTCTTCTTTATGAAGTTCAGATTTTGTGATATCGTCACCTTTATATTCCCATGCTCCAACAAATGAAAAGTTTTCGTCATCACGAAGTGTTTCTCCTTCGCTATCTTGATATTCTTCACGAAAATGTCCACCACAAGATTCATTTCTTTGCAAAGCATCCATTGCCATTAATTGTCCTAAATCTATAAAATCGGCAACACGAAGTGCTTTTTCTAATTCTTGATTCAATTCATTTGAACTTCCTGGCACATTAACTTCTTTGTAAAACTCTTCTTTTAAAGCAGAAATTTCGGCAACAGCTTGTTTTAAACCAGCTTCATTTCGTCCCATTCCGACTTTATTCCACATGATTAATCCTAGTTTTTTATGGAAATGGTCAACGGTTTTTGAGCCATTATTATTTAAAAATTTATCAATTAAATTCTTAACATTATTTTCTGCATCAACAAACTCTTGTGATTCAGTTGATATTTTTCCTGTTCTAATTTCGTCTGCCAAATAATTAGAAACTGTATAAGGTAAAACAAAATAACCATCAGCCAAACCTTGCATTAATGCAGAAGCACCGAGACGATTGGCGCCATGATCAGAAAAATTAGCTTCTCCAGCTACAAAACAACCTGGAATAGTTGATTGTAAATTATAATCTACCCAAACTCCACCCATTGTATAATGAACTGCTGGATAAATTTTCATTGGAGTTTCATACGGATTTTCATCAGTAATTTTTTGGTACATTGTAAACAAGTTACCATATTTTTCTTCAAGCCACTGTTTTCCTAATTTTGTGATTTCTTCGGCTGTTGGATTATGATTTCCTTTGGCATAAGCAGTTTGTTTACCTTTATTTTGAATTTCTGTAGAGAAATCTAAATAAACACCTTCATTAGTATCGTTAGCTTCTATTCCGTGACCTTCATCACATAGTTCTTTTGCTGCTCTTGATGCCACATCTCGTGGAACTAAATTTCCGAAAGCTGGATATTTTCTTTCTAGGTAATAATCTCTATCTTCTTCTGCAAGTTGAGTTGGCTTTAATTTTCCTTCACGAATTGCTTGAGCATCTTCTTTCTTTTTTGGAACCCAAATACGTCCAGAATTACGTAACGATTCTGACATTAACGTTAGTTTGGCTTGATTGGTTCCATGAATTGGAATACAAGTTGGATGAATTTGAACATAACAAGGATTGGCAAACAAAGCTCCTTGTTTATGAATTTTCCAACCAGCAGTTACGTTACTTCCCATAGCGTTTGTAGAAAGAAAGTAAACATTTCCATATCCTCCAGAAGCAATAACAACAGCATGAGCTGAATGTCTCTCTAATTCTCCTGTTACCAAGTTTCTAGCAATAATTCCTCTTGCTTTTCCATCAACTTTTACTAAATCTAGCATTTCGTGACGGTTAAACATTTGAACGCGACCTAAACCAATTTGTCTTGATAATGAAGAATATGCTCCAAGTAACAATTGTTGTCCTGTTTGTCCTGCAGCATAAAAAGTTCTTTGAACTTGAGTTCCACCAAACGAACGGTTGTCTAGCAATCCTCCATAATCTCTAGCAAAAGGAACACCTTGAGCCACACACTGATCAATGATATTTGAAGAAACTTCTGCTAAACGATGAACGTTTGCTTCTCTTGCTCTATAATCACCACCTTTGATAGTATCATAGAATAATCTAAAAGTACTATCGCCATCGTTTTGGTAATTTTTTGCAGCATTAATTCCTCCTTGAGCAGCAATTGAGTGTGCTCTTCGAGGAGAATCTTGAAAACAAAAAGCTTTAACATTATAACCCATTTCAGCTAGTGAAGCTGCAGCAGATGCTCCGGCCAAACCTGTTCCAACAACAATAATATCAATTTTTGGTCTATTGTTTGGCGCAACCAATTTTAAATGGTCTTTATAATCTGTCCATTTGTCTGAAATGTGACCTTCTGGTATTTTAGAATCTAACTTCATAATATTTTGAATTTGTACTGAAAAAATTTCAGCATAAAATTATTTTAAGAAAAAGTGAATGTAAACCGGAATTATTGCAAATAGAATTGGGACAATGATTGCAAATGCAGTTCCAAATAATTTTATTTTTGGCGTCCAATTAGAATTATTTAATCCAAGTGTTTGAAAAGCGCTTTGAAAACCATGAAATAAATGGAACGCAAGAACAGCCATTGCTAAAACATATAAAATAGTAGCAATTAATCCAAATTTAGCATCTTTGAAAAAAGCCAAAGTAATTTTGTGTAAATCCTTGTAACCTTCGCCAATTTTAACTTTTGCTTGAGTATTATAGAATTCTGTTCGATATTCAATATAAGAAGCGGTTCCCATTTTGGTTGCTTCTTCAAAGTTTTTGGCAACTTGAGGAACAGGAATATATCCTTCGTTTGTTGTTAAAAATAATTCTTGTTTTTGTCCCATTGCTTCAACAGTTATTGTTTGTAAAGGCATTTTTTCGTCAAAATGCATTACAGCCCAAAAATTTACCATGTGAACAACTATAAAAACCAAAATTAATGTTCCCAAAACAGCCATGTTTCTTGATGAAAACGAACTATTTGCAGCTGGACTATTCTTAGCATAACCAATTGGTCTAGCTTTAATGTTTTGATAGGTTAATAGAAATCCATCAACAGCGTGAAATAAAATTGAAATGTAAGTTAGGTAAGAAAGTAGTTTTACAGCTGGATTTGAGGTCATGAATAACGCATATTGATTGAAATGTAATGCGTCACTAAAAATCAGTTGAAGATTTCCTGCTAAATGACCTGCCAAAAACAAGCATAAAAACAAACCTGTAAGAGCCATCCAGTATTTCTTAGCGATTGATGACTTTAATAGTGCAGATTTTGCCATAAGATTGTATAATTTATTTTAAAAAATCAAACAAAAATACAGCATAATGTTATTAACTACAACCTTTTCGGTCTAATTTATAATGAATTTAAAGTGGATTTAACAATCGTTGAATATCAAAGTGTTATACAGTAAAAAATGCTGTTTTTAGTTAAACAAAACTACTTAACAAAACTTGGAATCAATCCTCGCAAACCCATATCTACAACATTTTCTCCAATTGATGGTTCAAATTTTCCGTCAGTGGTTACTTCACTCCACTCGAAACTATTATTTATTGATAGCGAAAGTGTTATTGTAATGTTTTGGGTTTCGTTGCCAGAAATTATTAGGTTCTCTGGAAATTTTCCTGTAACAACACATGATCCTGAAGGAATTGGCGATGTTGAAGCTAATGGATTTGGAACTGTGGTTGCTCCAGCTGGCGCTTGTCCAGAAGAAGAATAAGGTTGATTGTTTAATGCAAATGCCCAATATCCTTGTGTTCTATTAGCATTTATTGGAAAAATGTTGTTTCCGATAGAATGAGAGCCAATATAAGTATTGAAACCTACAAAACTTGCAAGGGTTCCAATATAATCAACATCTTGATGATGAATGTTTATTTTATAATTTTGATATGATAAAGAAACTCGAAGCCATTCGTAATTTCCTGATTGAATTTGACTAAGTGGAATTTTTAAAAAAGTTTCTCCTTGTGAAACGATTTTTGATTGGCTAAAATCTATAGCGTTACTTCCGCCAAGTGTTGTTTCTGGAGCATGATATACAACTTCGCCTTGACCTAATTGTGTAGTTGATGTTGGAGCAAGTTCTAAATAGTGTGCTGAAATTGTGTTGAAAATTGGTGATTGGGCAGCGTTTCCTGCAGGAATTGTTGATGGTTGACCAAATCCGTTTAATCGAACTTGATTTGGGTCAAAATTAAATTTGACAATTAGCATTGGTTCTTCTACTTCATCTTTTGAACAAGAAACCAATGAAATCATCGAAGCTAATAGAAACGTTGTAAATACTAATTTTTTCATTTTTATGGTTAGTTTTTTTCCAGATTGCAAAACTGGATTTATGGTTGGCAAAGATGCAATAAAAATTCCTTTCCTATAAATATAAGACGAATTTAACAAGTTAATGTTACATCAATGTTTATAACGAAAATTATATTCAATTTATTGCATCCCATCAATTGTGTAATGCTTTTTATTTTGTAACGCTGGCATGTCTTTCCAATTTATTGCTTTGGTAAAAATATAATAGTTTTTAAATTGAAGTGTAAAAGCACTATCTTTTTTTGAAAATTCATACGAAACTGAAATTTTATTTTTTTTATAATCTTGTAAAAGCAACTTGTTATTTAAAGCGTCTACCTCAAAATGATAATCGATCATTTCATTATTATTTCCTTGAAAAATGATATAATTTTTTCTGTGTATGAAGATGTTTTTTATTGGAAAATTACATTGTTTTAAAGTGTCTTTTTCTTTAATTATTTGAGTTACTTGATAGGCACCGTGAAGAAATGGTCGTTCTAGATTATCGTCGTTAAAATTTTGAGATTTGAAATATGGATATAAAACCTGAATAAAGATTAACCCAACCATTAAAAATTTTATCCAATTTTTAATAAATGTATTACTAACAATTGATTGGTTTTTAATTATTAATTGTTCCTTTTTTTGAAGAACTAAAAAATTTAGTAAAGTTTTAAAATAAGGAAAAACTGCAAAAACTGTGGCCAAAAGCAAGAAAATTGAAAATGTTTTTACCGA
>NZ_JAYVFH010000098.1:0-6275 GCF_043773265.1 Flavobacterium sp.
CTTGGTTCTAAATTATTAAAACTGGCAATAGTTTTATTTTTTTTAAAAAATTCTGTCGCTATTGGAGTAGCTTTTTCATAAATTTCTAATTCTTCATTATATACTACTGGTTGATTGTTGGTGTAAATATTTTGAGTAAAACTACCTAAACGATAAAACAAACTATATCTTAAACCATATTCTACATTAATTTTAGAACTAATTTTTTGTTCAGCACCAATGTAAAAAGCTGGTTCTAGTGCAAATTTCTTTTCTAATTGTCTAAAATTAATTCCAGAATCGTCTCTAGATGGTTCTATTGTGCCAGGATTGAAATTATAATAAATTGCATTTGCACCATAATTGAGTTTCAACTTATCTGATAAGTAATATTTAAAATCATATTTCAAATTGTAATTTTTAATTCCAGAATTCCAATTAAAACCAACTAGATCAAGATTTAAACCATAATAGTAATCGCTATAAATCATAGATAAATTAGAAAACAATTTTTCAGAAAATAAATGGTTCCATCTCAAATTTAAAGTAGAATTTCCATAAGTGTTAACAAAACTTTGACTTAAACTAAAGACATCTCTACCAAAATATCCAGATAGAAATAAATTATTATTTTTATTAAATTTATAATTTAGCTTGGTATTTAAATCATAAAAGTAAGCCGAATTTTCATTTTTGGATAATTTTAATAATAAATGAGCATAAGAACCACGACCAGCTACTATAAACGAGCCTTTGTCTTTTACAATTGGACCTTCGGCAAGTAATCTGCTAGAAATCAATCCTATACCGCTATTAATATGAAAATTATTACTGTTCCCATCTTTTTGATAAGTATCTAAAACAGATGATATTCTACCTCCAAATCTTGATGGAATTCCACCTTTGTAGAGTTTTAAATCTTTTATAGCATCTGGATTAAATACAGAGAAAAATCCAAATAAATGTGATGAATTAAAAATTGTAGCTTCGTCTAATAATATTAAATTTTGATCAGCACCACCACCACGAACATTAAATCCCGATTGACCTTCGCCAGCATTTGTAACACCTGGAAGAAATAAAATTGATTTAATTATATCTACTTCTCCAAGAACGACAGGCATTTGTTTAATTGTTGCAATTGATAATTTATTAACACTCATTTCTGCTTTTCGAGTGTTGGTTTTATTTTGATTTGTAATCATTACTTCTTCTAAAACTTCACCAGAATCTATTAATTGAAAATCTTTTTTAATATTTCCATCAAGATTTATTGTCTCGTTTATTAATTGATAACTTACATAACTAATGGTTACATTGTATTCACCTTTTGGAAGTGTTAATGAATAAAATCCATATTCATTTGTGGTTGCAAAAATCTTAGAATCATTTATATTTATGTTTACACCAAAAAGAGTTTCATTGTTTTTAGAGTCAGAAATTGTTCCGCTTATTGTATGTTTTTCTTGAGAAAAGCATAAAAAAGAAATTAATAAACTATAAATTGTAAATGCTAATTTGTTTAAAGGCATACTATTTGATTTGATTTTACAAATTTGACTATTAAATTATTATTTTGTTACATAACATATGTTAATGTATGGTTAACTATAATTACAATTTATATAGTTTTTAAATACATTTACAACTTGATTTTTAATTTGACTATGAGAATATTTGTTTTTTTTATTGCGTTTTTCTTTTCCTTGTTGGGTTTTTCACAATTTGAAAACCCTAAAAAAGGAGTTCGTTTTGCGCCAATAAAAAAGAAAGAAGCGCCATTGAAACCTCTTGATAAAAAGTCAGATACTCCAATCGAAATTAAATATGAAAGTAGTTTAGATAAGCTAAAAGGCGATAATGTTTTAAATGATTTTTCTATACTTCCAAAAAAAGTTGAAAAAGGAATTATGGATACAAGTGATCCAACTATTAGAAATTCGTCTGAAATTTATACTGATAAATTAAATAAAAAGTTAACATCAGAAGGAATTTCACAAGAGATTTTAAATAATGATTTATTTTTAGGAGAATTCATTGTTTATACTAATGAATTAGATACTGCATGTAGAGATTATAGCGCTATTGATGGAGATAATGTTAGAATTTGGTTGAATGGTGAAATTGCAGTTAGAGAAGTAAATTTGGAATCAGAATTTAAGCGTTATCATTTAGTATTAAAAGAAGGATTAAATATTATACAAATTGAAGCTTTAAATATTGGTTTGTCTTTTCCAAATACTGGTCAGTTTAATTTCTTTGATGGAAATGGAAGATTAGTAACCAACCAAAATTGGGGTTTAAATTCTGGTTACAAAGCAATTGTAAGAATAATAAAACTAAAAGGAATTTCAGAAAAAGCTTCAGATGAAAAATAAAAAAAGACGACCAAAAAGTCGTCTTTTTAAAGATGTTTTAAAAATATTTTAAGACAGTTTTTTATCTAAGTTTTCTTTAATTGCTGCCAAGAAACCTTCTGTTGTTAAATAATCTGCTTCGGTTAAACCAACTGGTTTTACTAAACTAGCTAAATCTTTAGTCATTTTTCCGCTTTCTACAGTTTCAACACAAACTTCTTCTAGTTTAGTACAAAAATTTATTAATTCTTGGTTGTTATCTAGTTTTCCTCTGTGTTCTAAACCTCTTGTCCATGCAAATATTGATGCAATTGGATTTGTAGATGTTGCTTTTCCTTTTTGATGTTCTCTATAATGACGAGTTACAGTTCCATGTGCTGCTTCTGCTTCAACAGTTTTTCCGTCTGGAGTAACTAGTACAGAAGTCATTAATCCTAAAGAACCAAATCCTTGAGCTACTGTGTCTGATTGCACATCGCCATCATAATTCTTGCATGCCCAAACAAAACCACCAGACCATTTCATTACAGATGCAACCATATCGTCAATAAGTCTGTGCTCATAAGTCATTCCGTTTTTATCAAATTCTGCTTTGTAGGTTGATTGATAAACTTCTTCGAAAATATCTTTAAATCTTCCGTCATAAGCTTTCAAAATTGTGTTTTTTGTAGAAAGATAAAGAGGCCATTTTTTTGTCAAAGCCATTTGAAAAGAAGAATGTGCAAATCCATAAATAGATTCATCATTATTATACATTGCCATTGCAACACCATCACCTTCATAATCATAAACGTGCCAAGTTATTGCTTCGCCTTTTTCTGGCTGAAAAGTCATTGTTAGTTTTCCTTTTCCTTTTATAACAGCATCAGTTGCTTTGTATTGATCGCCAAAAGCGTGACGACCAATAACTATTGGTTTTGTCCAACCTTGAACATATCTTGGAACGTTGCTCATGATAATTGGTTCTCTAAAAACTGTTCCGCCAACTATGTTTCTTATTGTTCCGTTAGGAGATTTCCACATTTTAGAAAGTCCAAATTCTTTAACGCGCTCTTCGTCTGGAGTTATTGTTGCACATTTTATTCCAACATTGTATTTTTTTATTGCTTCTGCCGAATCGATTGTAATTTGATCTTTAGTTGCTTCACGACTTTCAATTCCTAAATCGTAATATTTAATATCTAAATCTAAATAAGGAAGAATTAATTGCTCTTTTATAAAGCTCCAAATAATTCGTGTCATTTCATCGCCATCCAATTCTACTACAGGATTTGCTACTTTAATTTTAGCCATTTTATTAGTTGTTTGTTGTTTATTTTTAATTCGCGATAGCAAATATAAAGAAACGATTACAATTTCTTATTATTCTGTTTACTAAATCGATTGAATTATGAATTTATAATTTTATAAGAATTAAAATTATGAATTTGATAAATTTGATGGGAGTTTACAGCAAAAAAAATCCTAACATTATGAATGAAAGGATTTTTATATTTAATTTAAAAAAAGATTTAGTTTTTGTATCTTCTTTCTTTAATTTTTGCTTTTTTACCAGTAAGTTCTCTAAAGTAGTAGATTCTTGCTCTACGAACTTTACCTCTTTGGTTAACTTCAACTTTTTGTAAAGCTGGCATGTTTACTGGGAAGATACGTTCTACACCAATTGCTCCAGACATTTTACGGATTGTAAAAGTTTCAGTTATTCCTGAACCTTTTCTTTGAATTACAACTCCTTTATAGAACTGTGTTCTTGTTTTTTCACCTTCTTTAATTTCGTAGTATACAGTGATTGTATCTCCAGCCGAAAATAAAGGAAAATCTTTTTTTGTTGATAATTCGTTATTAACGAAATCTACTAAATTTGCCATTTTAAATGCTAATTATGGTTTAAAATCTAAACAACATTCACGGTTTTCGCCAGAGGTTAGTTAAATGTGGGTGCAAATTTAGGTATAAATTATTAATTATTAATCATGAATTACATTTTTTTTTAATTTAAACAAGAAGTTTTAGTTGCTCTATAATGTCTTGATTATCAACTTTAAATAAACTATTGTTTCGGATGCTTTGATATAAATCATCAAAAAGACCATTGAAATTTCCTTTTAGAGATGGAATAATTTCTGTAATTAATTCATTATCTTTATTATAATAAGTTAATTTTCCTTCTTTGTTTGGTTTTTCAAGACCGAAATTTTCATTTAATGTTGACAATCCATTCATTAATTGGTTTTCTTGTTCGTCACAAAATTCTTTTATAAAACTACCTTTTGTACCATGAATTATAATTCCAGCTTGTGCATCAGCAACCAACATGCTCGTTGTAATAAATACATTTACTTTATTTTTAAATTCTATATGTATAAAAGCAAAATCATCAACTAATGAATTTTCACGATAACTATTTTTGTATTTATAATGATTCTTTGGTTTTCCAAAAATAGAAATGGCTTGATCAATTAAATGTGAACCCAAATCATAAAATATTCCATTACTTGGAACTTGTGTTTCTTTGAAAGTTTTTGAACCAATTGTTGGGCGATATCTATCAAAACGAAGATGAACTTCAATAATATCACCAAGCTTTCCTGAATTTATTATTGATTTTGAAGCCATAAAATCACTGCTCCACCTGCGATTGTGGTAAACAAATATTTTACGATTTACTTTTTTTGACAATTCTAATAATTCAATAAATTCTTCAGGAGTTGTTGTAGCTGGTTTTTCAATAAGAATATGTTTCTTAGATTCTAATGCAAGTTTAGTATAATCGTAATGAGTATTATTTGGAGTGTTTATAACAATAAGTTCGATATTATTATCAGAAAGTAAATCATTTATAGTTGAAAAACTCTTGATATTCGGATAATCTAATACAGCTTTTTGATTATTTCTTTCTAAAACTGCATATAAATTAAATCCTTTATTTGTTGATAAAAAAGGAGCGTGAAAAACTTTTCCAGATAATCCATAAGATAAAAGTGCAGTTACAATTGGTTTTTCCATATTGATTTTATTCTTCTAACAAATCTGGTCTACGATTTTTTGTATGTTCATAGGCCATATCTTCTCGCCATTTATCAATTTTTGCAAAATGACCACTAGTTAAAACCTCTGGAACTTTCCAACCTTTATAATCTGCAGGACGAGTATATATTGGTCCAGAAAGTAAGTTGTCTTGAAAACTATCTGTTAGAGCAGAAGTTTCATCAGATAAAACTCCTGGAATTAATCGTATTAATGCATCCGATAAAACTAATGCGCCAAGTTCACCTCCAGAAAGTACATAATCACCTATAGAAATTTCTTTAGTAATAAAATGGTCACGCACTCTTTGATCAACACCTTTATAATGACCACAAAGAATTATTATATTTTCATACATCGACATTGAGTTGGCCATTTTTTGGTTTAATGTTTCACCATCAGGAGTCATATATATTATTTCGTCATAATTTCTTTGAGATTTTAAAAAACTTATGCAATCGTCAATAGGTTGAATATTCATTACCATTCCTGCACCACCACCAAACGGATAATCATCTACACTTTTTTGTTTATTTGTAGTAAAATCTCTCAAATTATGAAAATGAACTTCTACCAATCCTTTATCAATTGAACGTTTCATAATTGAAGATTCAAAAGGACTTTTTAATAATTCTGGAAGTAAAGTAATTATATCTATTCTCATTTTTTTATAAAAAAAACAAAGATACAATTATAACTTATTTAAATTTTAAAATAAATTAAAAACACGTAAAAATACGTATACTCAAGATTAATAGGTAGTTTACATTTGTAGAATTACAAGATAGGAGTTTTCTTTATTTTGTATTTGGAATAAATATTTTTTTGATTGTATTAATTTATAGAAACTGCTTTTTATATGTATTTAATTGTTTTTTATCGATTTTAATTGCTAAATATTTTTTATTGAAG
>NZ_JAYVFH010000099.1:0-6541 GCF_043773265.1 Flavobacterium sp.
GTATCTTTATCTAATTCGTTCAATTTAAAATTGATTAGTTTAGTAACTAACTCCTCATACAATCCTTGGTTCATAGTTTAAGTTTTAAATATTCTTCAACAATAGGCAAATCAGCTTCTGCCCAATCTAAATTCAATAATTCAGTTTTATTAAGCAACTTATAATCTTTATGTTCTAACAATAAAATTTCACCAGAAATATGATTTGCTAGAAATGGAATTAGATTTATTTTAAAAGTTCCATAATCAAAAATGCTGTTGGAAATTTTTTTTATAACTTCAATTTCAATATTTAATTCTTCTTTAATTTCTCTTTTTACACAATCAATTTCGTTTTCGTCTTGTTCTAATTTTCCGCCTGGAAATTCCCATTTCAAAGGAAGTTTCATCTTTTCGCTTCTTTGAGTTACTAAAATTTTAGAATTTATTACTATGATTGCACAAGCAACATTAATCATCTTTTGATTTTTTATAAACTTAGACATAATTATTTAATTTTATAAAAAAAAAACATGACATTAAATCAAAAATTCCAACACCTAGAAAACTTCTTATACCAAGAAGAACAAAACTACGCAGATTCATTTAAGACTGATATCGCATTTTATTTTGATGAAGACTTTTCAGAAGAAAACCAACAATTAAGTTTCCTAAACAACCTCAATTCAAAAAAAGAAATAGAAACCTTCATAAACAACCTAACCTCAAAATTCGTTTTAAAATTTGATGAAAATCAAGAAGCAGAAAATGATTTCATTGATAATTATATAAACACTAACCTCTCTTCAACCAACCAGTAACACTCATCCTACGTTCATTAGTAACCAAAACCTCGTGCGCCAATTCATTACTTTTAAAGAAAACCGTCTTACCTTGCGTAGGTGCAATTTTTTGGTTTTTTCCTTCGTTATGAATTAAAAGTTCGCCACCATCTTCAATGTTCCAATCAGCGTTTAGGTAACTAATCATCGAGAATTGTCTGCTAGTATTGTCTTGAAACTGATCTAAATGTTTGCGGTAAAAACTTCCTTTTTCATACAACGAATAATGAAATTCATAATCGGTAATTCCTGCAAAACATTCTTGATTTAAGTAAGAAATAAAAGCTTCAATTTTTTCGAAAAACTCATTTTCATATTGGTTATTATGTTTTTTATCCAACCAATAAATTACATCGTTTCGTATTGCTGTGTTATGAATTAATTTGTCTGCATTGCCTGTTCCTGCTGTAAGTAGCAAGTGTTTTTCATTCAGCGAAAGCAAATTTTCTTTTAAATGATTTGCCAATTCATCACTTATAAAATGATTTGCAATACCAACATTATTTTCTATATAACTTGCAATTAAAGTTTCAAAGCTGTTTTCCATTGTATGAACACACTCGATTTTGCAAGCATCTTGGCAAGGTAGTTTATTTAAAATCAGAATGAAATAATTTATAAGTTTAAAAAAAATATGAACTCCAAACATCCAAATTTGTTACATTGAATCTATTGTAAAATGATAAAAAAAATTAATAGAAAGCAATTTTTTATTACTTTTATAAAAACTATTCAACATGAAAAAATATATTTTATTATTATTGGTTATTACTGCTTGTTCTTCTAAAAAAGATTTGCCAAAAACAGAAGAACAAATGATTGTAAACATGCTAAATGATTGGCACAAAGCTGCTGCCGATGTAAATTTTAACGCTTATTTTGAAGTTCTTACAGATGATGCCATTTATATTGGAACTGATGCTACCGAAAACTGGTCTAAAAAAGAATTTGCAGCATTTGCAAAACCTTATTTCGATAAAGGAAAAGCATGGAGTTTTACAGCCATGAAAAGACATATCTACTTTAGTGAAGATAAGAAAACTGCTTGGTTTGATGAATTGCTAAACACTCAAATGAAAATTTGTCGTGGTTCTGGTGTTTTAGTGAAAATTAATGGCGCTTGGAAGATAAAACACTATGTATTATCAATGACAATTCCAAATGACAATACTGATGAAGTAGTGAAAATTAAATCGCCAATTGAAACTAATTTAATTAATCTATTAACTAAGTAATCGATCTTTATTTCAAATTTTCCAACATCACTTCTGTCATTGTATCCATTTCAAACTGATGTTTCCAATTCCAATCATTTCTAGCAAAAGAATCATCAATTGAAGCCGGCCAACTATCGGCAATCTTCTGACGAAAATCTGGTTTGTATGTAATTGTAAAATCTGGAATGTGTTTTTTTATTTCTTCGGCAATTTCTGCAGGTGTAAAACTTATTCCAGATAAATTATAAGAAGAACGAATTTTTACATCGTCAACATTGGCTTGCATGATTTCTACAGTTGCTCTTATAGCATCGTCCATATACATCATCGGTAATTTAGTATTTTCAGATAAAAAACATTCAAATTTTCCTTTTTTCAATGCTTTGTGATAAATATCTACTGCATAATCGGTTGTTCCGCCACCAGGTTCGGTTGTCCAACTGATTAATCCAGGATAACGAATGCTTCGCACATCAACTCCATATTGATGATGGTAATATTCACACCATCTTTCGCCTGTTTGTTTAGAAATTCCATACACAGTTGTTGGTTCCATTATAGTAAACTGTGGTGTATTTTCTCTTGGTGTTGTTGGTCCGAAAACCGCAATACTTGATGGCCAAAATATTTTTTTTATTTTTTTAGCTTTCGCCAAATTCAATACATGAAACAACGAATTCATATTTAAATCCCAAGCAAAAGCTGGGTTTTTTTCGGCTGTTGCCGATAGTAAAGCTGCCATTAAATAAACATCTGTAATTTGATATTGCTCAATTAAATGCTCAATTTGATTATAATCTAAGGCGTTTACAACTTCAAATATTCCGTTGTTTACAATATCATTATTTAGCTTTCTAATATCAGATGCAATTACATTATCGTTTCCGTAAATACTTCGCAACTTTGTGGTTAACTCGGTTCCAATTTGTCCGCAAGCTCCAATCATTAATATTTTGGTAGTCATTGTATGTTTGTTTGAATTACAAATATAAGATTTTCGTTTGTGGTTTTATTAAAATGAATTCATCAAACTTCTAATTTTATGACTTTCAACTTCTAATTTTATAATTGCTTTCACACAATCTCTAAAACTAAACTACTACTTTTGTATTTTTGTAAACAAAAAGTATTTTCTAAAATGAAATTCAAATCAATTTATATACTTCTTTTTTCTATGTTGCTTTTTTCGTGTCAAGATGATTCTAAACAAAGAGCTATAGAACAAGTAAAAGAAGCTAAAAAAAAACAAACCGTTTTTGAAAACATTAATCGTGGTTGGATTTTTGATATTACTCCAATCGATCCAACAACTCAATCTAAAATAACTGGATGGAACGAATGGCGCAATTTTCTTGCCGAAATAAATCAGAAACCCAAAAGTTCTATTGGTGCTTTTCAGAAAAAAGCAGCTACACTTTCTAAAAAAGTTGTCGAATTAAATAATAATATTCCATCAGAATTTAATAAACCTCAAGTCAAAGCAAGAATTGGTGTTATTACAACTAAAATTAAAGCAATGGATTTGTTTATTCATTTAAACCAAATTCCAGATAAAAAAGTGGTAAAACTCATTGGCGAAATAAACATGGAAATAGAATACATGCAATTGCAAATGGAAGAAATTGTTAGACGAAGCCAAATTCCTAGAGAAGAAGGCGAACCTAATATAATTAGTATAAAAGATACCACAAGAGCAATTCCTAATATTCAGATTCCAAAATAATATTTTGAGTAAAAGCAACATCACTTCTGTTTATCAAAAATCGGCTAAAGTTCAATTATTAGCCAAAACATTAGAACAACACGATTCCAAAATAAATATAAAAGGTTTATTAGGTTCGGCGTTGTCATTTGTCATTCAAGCAACTTTTGAAAAATCTGAATTACCTTTTCTTTTATTATTCAACGATAAAGAAGAAGCTGCCTATTATTTAAACGATTTAGAACAATTAATCAACGATCAAGATGTTCTTTTTTATCCTGGTTCTTATCGTCGTCCTTATCAAATTGAAGAAACCGATAATGCTAATGTTTTATTGCGTGCCGAAGTTTTAAACAGAATAAATTCAAGAAAAAAACCTGCCATAATTGTTTCATATGCCGAAGCAATTTTTGAAAAAGTGGTTACTAAAAAAGAACTAGAAAAAAATACTTTAAAAATTTCGGTCAATGATAAAATTGCAATCGATTTTATAAACGAAGTATTATTTGAATATAATTTTAAACGAGTAGATTTTGTAACCGAACCAGGCGAATTCTCTGTTCGTGGCGGAATTATTGATGTTTTTTCTTTTTCTAATGACAATCCATACAGAATAGAATTTTTTGGAAACGAAGTAGATAGTATTAGAAGTTTCGATGTAGAAACCCAACTTTCTATCGAAAAACAAAAAAAGATTTCGATTATTCCCAATGTAGAAAACAGTTTCTTTGAAGAAAATCGCGAAAGTTTTCTAGATTATATCAATGAAAAAACAGTTCTTTTTGTTCAAAACACCGATTTACTTTGCCAACAATTAGACAAACTTTTTGATAAAGCAACCGAAGCTTTTTCTAAACTTGAAGCAACAATAAAACATGTTCAACCAGAAAATTTATTTATAAATCAGAAACATTTTCTAAAGAAAGCATTGTCTTTTTCTGTTGTAGAAATGAGTAATTCGCCAACTTTTAAAATTGATAAAACTTTAGAATTTCACATTCAACCACAACCATCATTCAACAAACAATTTGATTTATTGATGAACAATTTGAATGAAAATCACTCTAACGGAATTAAAAATTACTTGTTTTGTTCTAACGAAAATCAAGCATCTCGTTTTCAAGATATTTTTGAAGATATCGATGAAGACAATAGTGAAAATATTCTGAAAAAATATAAAACAATTGTATTTCCTCTTTTTCAAGGTTTTATAGATGATGAACTTCAAATTGCTTGTTACACTGACCATCAAATATTTGAAAGATACCATAAATTTAGTATCAAAAATGGTTACTCTAAAAAACAAACCATAACACTAAAAGAATTAACTTCACTTTCAGTAGGCGATTATGTAACTCATATTGATCACGGAATTGGAAAATTTGGTGGCTTGCAAAAAATTCAAGTAGATGGAAAAACACAAGAAGCAATCAAGTTGGTTTATGCCGATAATGATATTGTTTATGTAAGTATTCATTCGCTTCACAAAATATCCAAATACAACGGAAAAGATGGTGCGCCACCAAAAATTTATAAATTGGGTTCTGGTGCATGGAAAGCGTTGAAACAAAAAACTAAAGCTCGAGTAAAACACATTGCATTTAATTTAATTCAGCTTTATGCTAAGCGAAAATTAGAAAAAGGTTTTGCTTGTTCACCAGATAGTTATTTACAAAAAGAATTAGAAAGTTCTTTTATTTATGAAGATACTCCAGATCAAATTACCTCAACCCAAGATGTAAAAAACGATATGGAAACCGACAGACCAATGGACAGATTAGTCTGTGGCGATGTTGGTTTTGGTAAAACTGAAGTTGCAATTCGAGCAGCATTTAAAGCTGTTGATAACGGAAAACAAGTTGCCATTTTAGTTCCAACTACAATTTTGGCTTACCAACATTATAGAACTTTTACAGAACGATTAAAAGAAATGCCAGTTACAATTGGTTATTTAAATCGTTTTAGAACTGCCAAAGAAAAAACAGAAACCCTAAAAGATTTATCCGAAGGAAAACTAGATATTATTATTGGAACACATCAATTGGTAAATAAAAATGTTCAATTTAAAGATTTAGGATTACTAATTATTGATGAAGAACAAAAGTTTGGTGTAAACGTAAAAGACAAACTAAAAACAATTTCTGCCAATGTTGATACTTTAACATTAACGGCAACTCCAATTCCTAGAACGTTGCAGTTTTCGTTAATGGCAGCAAGAGATTTATCGGTAATTACAACGCCACCACCAAATAGATATCCAATTGAAACCAATGTGGTACGCTTTAACGAAGAGCTAATTCGTGATGCAGTTTCTTATGAAATTCAACGAAACGGACAGGTTTTTTTCGTTAATAATAGAATAGAAAACATAAAAGAAGTTGCAGGAATGATTCAAAGATTGGTTCCAGATGCACGAGTTGGAATTGGTCACGGACAATTAGACGGGAAAAAATTAGAAGAATTGATGTTGGCTTTCATGAATGGAGAATTTGATGTTTTAGTAGCAACAACAATTATAGAAAGCGGATTGGACGTGCCAAACGCCAATACAATTTTTATTAATAATGCTAATAATTTTGGATTATCAGATTTGCATCAAATGCGTGGTCGAGTTGGTCGAAGTAATAAAAAAGCATTTTGTTATTTTATAACGCCACCATATTCTGCAATGACAGATGATGCTAGAAAAAGAATTCAAGCTTTAGAACAATTTTCTGAACTAGGAAGTGGTCTTAATATTGCAATGAAAGATTTAGAAATTCGTGGCGCAGGCGATTTACTTGGTGGTGAACAAAGTGGTTT
>NZ_JAYVFH010000100.1:0-3592 GCF_043773265.1 Flavobacterium sp.
CTGGAAATTGTTCGCTACTTTTTTGAGCAGAGATTTGTATTGAACAAAAAACAAAAAGTAAGCTGTAAATTATTTTATACATAGTTCTAATCATAAAAAAATTAGTAATTATTTAATGCGGTTTCGCCATTGGCAATTGCTTTGGCAGATGACGTTCCTATTCTTTTTACTCCAAGTTGAATCATTGCAACAGCTTCATTATAAGTTTTAACTCCACCAGCAGCTTTTATTGCTAGTGGCGATGCGTTTTCTAACATCATAATTATAGTTTCAATTGTTGCGCCGTTTGGTAAATTATCTTGAGTTTTATAAAAACCAGTTGACGATTTTACAAAAACATCTTTATAACATTCTTCTTTAAAATTTGCCATAACAACATTTTTTATCAATGCCGAAAGTTGAATTATTTGATTGCTATTTAAAGCAGCAACTTCTATAATCCATTTTACAATTTTATTATTGGCTAATCCTAATCTTGTGCATTCTAGAATTTCGTTTTTAACTAAATTTATTTCTCCAAGTTTAAATGCTTCATAATTGCAAACAAAATCTAAATCGTCGGCACCATTTTTTATGGCTTGCGTTGCTTCTTCTAGTTTTTCTTCTATTGAATTTATTCCTTCTGGAAATGAAATTACAGTTCCAATGGTTAGTTTAGAATTGGCATCAGCAATCATTTTTTTTGCCAAAGAGACATAATTTGGACGAATCATAATTAATTTAAAACCTTCGTCAATAGCTTCTTGAATGAATGCTGAAGCGATTTTTTTATTTTGCGCTTCAGAAATCCCTGCTTGTTGCTCAGTTTTTAAATAGGTGGAATCTAGAAATTGTTTTATGTTCATTATAGCAATTGCAATATTTGGTATAAAAGTAAAAAAAAATCCCACTAAGGTGAGATTTCTATGTTGTTTTATTTCTAAGTAAGTATTTAACAAAGTACAATCCTAAAATTGCTCCAATAGAATTTACAATTACATCTAGAATGTCTCCATGTCTAGTGGTTGTATATGTAGTTTGGTAAACTTCCATTGCAATACCAAATAGTATTGCTGTTACAACCATTATAATTTCTTTGTTTTTTAAATTCTCTTTTATGTTAAAGTAATTGTACCATAAAATTACGAATAGAAAGTAAAAAATAAAATGTGCATACTTGTCTTTATGCAGAATTTTAATTGAACTTCCCACAGTATTATCTAACTCTGTTGTGCTTAAAAATACTATAATTAAAGTCCAAGATACTGCTAGAAATAATTTTGAAGCTTGATTAAGCACCAATTAAACTTGCGTAAGCTTCGTTATCTAATAATTCATCGTATTGTGATACATCAGACACTTTAATTTTTATCATCCAACCTTTACCGTAAGGATCAGAATTTACGTTTTCTGGATTGGATTCTAAATCTTCATTAAATTCAATGATTTCTCCAGATAATGGCAAGAATAAATCGGATACTGTTTTTACTGCTTCAACCGTTCCAAAAACGGCATCTTTTTCTAGAGTTTGGTCTAAAGTTTCTACTTCTACATAAACAATATCGCCCAATTCGCTTTGCGCAAAATGTGTAATTCCTACTGTTGCAATATCGCCATCAATTGAAACCCATTCGTGGTCTTTAGTGTATTTTAAATTATTTGGTACCATTATATTTGTTTGTTTTTTAAATAATAATCCTTCGACTGTACTCAGGAAGATAAATGAATTAGTTTTTATGTTATTTATTTGATTTGATAATTTCCTAGTTTATATCCTTCGACTGCGCTCAGGAAGACAAAATAAATTAGTTTTTATGTTATTTAATTAATTTGATAATTTCCTAGTTTATATCCTTCGACTGTACTTCGTCTGCGCTAAGCATAAACTAAATGAAGACAAAATAAATTTCAATCAAATTTTTAATTTTTCAACAAAAATACTATTAATTTTTAGTTTTTTCAAATGATTTTAAGCTGTTTTTAATTTCCAAAATTATAACGTAACGTAAATCCTGCTCTAATATTGGTTAACGGAAATGAAGTAGAAATTACCGCTTTAGAAAACGAATGATCATAAAAGAAAATTGTTGTTAGGTTTTTACTAAACGAATAATCGGCAGTTAACTTTGCAGACCAAATGTTTTGTCCGCCACCAATTTGATTGTTGTTGTAATCTAAATAACGAATTATAGTTTTATTGTTTCTGTATGAGAAATCTACTTTTAAATTAATATCTCCTTTTATTATTCCAGATGGATCATCAGATAATTTTGTTGAGAAAATTACATTTTTAAATCTATAACCTGTTCCAATAATATATTCTACACCTTTTACTTCTGTTAGTAAATTATTATCAAAACTTAATGATAGTGCTCTATCGCGTTTCATTTCGGCAAGAATTTTAAACGAACTTTTAGTTTCAAAATCTACTCTTACTAGTGGACTAAATTGTTCTACAAGATTTACATTTCCAACAATTGTTTTATTGTATAAATTTCCTCCTGCATCTCTACCGTTTGGATTTTGATTGTAATCAAAGTTACTTCTAAACGAGTTAATTGTATATGATGCTTTGTAATTGTGTTGTATTGAAAAACGCTTGAATTTATCTTTAAAAAACTTGTAACGCATTAATCCATTGTACTTTATGTTCCAGTTAGGAATTGGTATATTTCTAAAAATTCCTAAAGATACATCACTACTATTTTGACCAGAATAAGCAGCCAAAAATGCTGGTAACAATACTGCTTGGTTGTTTTTTCCAAAACCTTGTGGATAACCTTCTGCATCTAATGTAAAAGGATTTGCTCCATAATATCTTTCGGCTAATCTGTTGGCAACAACTAATCTGTTAGTTCTAAATTCTTCGAACGCTGCAGAACCAAATTCGTCACTTGCCGAAAAAGCAGTTTTAATTAACAAAGTAGAAATTGCAAAATTTCCAGTATTATTAGGAGAACGTGAACTGTAATTTCCATTGGCGTCTACATCAAATTGCTCTGAAAAATTATCGGCATAAGTTCTGTTGGCAGTTAAATCTATTTTAAAATCTGGAAATAAATCTATGTTGGCTGTCATGTCTAAAGTTCTTGCTGTAACTTGTGTAAAACTTTGATTAAACTCAGGATAATTGGTTAACCAACCTCTTTTTGCTGCTTCAAAACGAACTTCGTCTTGACCACCAAAAGCAAATCCTAAAGATGGTTTAGACGAACCAAAGAAACCTACTCCAGGTAAAAATCCTGGTAAAGCTGTACCTCTATTTTCGGTATAATTAATTTGAATATTTTTTACACTTGTTAAAACGCCAATTAATCCATCAAGAAAAACATTGCTGTCTTGAGCAACTTGTGGCGTTGGAGAATTTATTTTTTGTCCAGGTTTAGGTGGAACAGCATTTGTAACTGTTTTTTTAGTTTTTTTATTTTTAGTAAGTCCAATATATTTGTAAAAACTATCCATATTAAAAGCCGTATTCAATCTATGTGCACCTGAATTTTGAATACTATTTCCTAAATTATAGGTAAATCCATCGGCACCAGTTATAGATGACAACGCAATCGATGAACGTTGCCAACTAGAATCTCCTGTATACGTATAAGTAGATTTTATA
>NZ_JAYVFH010000101.1:0-4055 GCF_043773265.1 Flavobacterium sp.
GGTGTATATACTATTATTGTAACCCAAGCAGAAGAAACCAAAACCATTAAAGTAATTAAACAATAATAAATTGAAATCATGAAAAATATATTTGTTATATTATCATTGATAATTTGTTATACCAGTAGCAACGCCCAATGTTGGCAATTTATTACCTCTGGCGACAATCATTGTTTAGGGATAAAAAGTAATGGAACACTTTGGGCTTGGGGACGAAACACAACCGGGCAATTGGGTGATGGAACTTATAGTAATAAAAATATACCCACACAAATTGGCACTGCCAACGATTGGGTAACAGCCGCCGCAGGAAATAACTTTAGCTACGCCATAAAACAAAACGGCACTATGTATGCTTGGGGTAATAATAACAAAGGTCAATTGAGTGATAATACATTAATAGGTAGAAATATACCACTTCAAGTAGGAATTGATAGTAATTGGTATAGAGTAGCTTGTGATTTTGATTATGTAATAGCACAAAAAAGTGATAACTCGTTCTGGGCATGCGGATATAATATATTTGCTCAACTTGGTCAAGGTAATCAAACTGATCCTTATAAATTACTCATTCCTGTATCTATTTCAGGAACTTTTTTAACTTTTCAAACTGGTTTTCGTCATACAGTTTTGCTAAAAAGCGACCATACTTTTTGGGGTTGGGGTGAAGGTGAGTTTGGGAAATTGGCATCAGGGAATAACGGAGGTTATGATATACCAGCTCAACCTGTTTCTAATAACGATTGGGAGCAAATAACCTCAAGTTTTAATGCTACACTATTTAAAAAAACAAATGGCACCATTTGGGCTGTGGGTCAAAATACTTCTGGTGCATTGGGTTTTGGCAATTACAATGTAGATAATTTTACTATTCAGCAAATTGGCACCGACACTGATTGGCGTAGTATTGAAGCTGCTGAATATTGCAGTATGATTATTAAAAACAACGGCACGTTGTGGTCTTGCGGAAGAAACAATACTGGGCAACAAGGCAATGGCAATACCACACAAACTAATCTTTTAGCACAAGTGGGCACGGCTACCAACTGGGATAAAATTCGTTGTGGTTTGTTTCACACCATTGCACTTACCAATACTGGTACGCTTATGGCTTGGGGTGACAATACCTATGGGCAATTGGGTAATGGTACGTTTACAAACAGTTTAGTTCCTATACAAATAGGTAGTGCTTGTTTGTTAAGCAACACCAGTTTTACCAAAGAAAACGTAAAAGTGTATCCAAATCCGTATAACGAGAGTTTTAAAATTGCAATTCCACAATTTTCATCAGAGAATGTTACTGTTAAAGTATATGATATGTTGGGGAAAAATATTGAGGTTTTAAATGTGTCTGTACTAGAATTAGAAAAACTAGAACTTGGCAAAAACTACAGCTCTGGTGTATATACTATTATTGTAACCCAAGCAGAAGAAACCAAAACCATTAAAGTAATTAAACAATAATAAATTGAAATCATGAAAAATATATTTTTTTTATTTGTGCTATTCACTTTTGGTAGTATAAACGCTCAAATAAATATTCCAGACGCAAATTTTAAAGCTAAATTGTTAGCTGCAAATACTAGTAATAGTATTGCTATAGGTTCAGATTATACTACTTCAATCGTTATTGATACTAACAATAATGGCGAAATAGAAATTTTTGAAGCGCAACAAGTGTATCGTCTAGATGTTAGTAATTCTAATATTGCATCTTTGGAAGGATTGAGTAGTTTTACTAATTTGTCAAATTTATTCTGTAATGATAATCAATTAGCAACACTTGACCTTTCAAGCAACATAAATTTATTTTATATTGATTGCAGTGATAATTTGTTAACAACATTAGACACAAGTTCAATTATTAATTTGGTTCGTGGTGTTAATTGCAACAACAACCAATTAACCACTCTTAATTTAAAAGGTATTGATTCAGCTAATTTCTTAGCTACGATAACTGGTTTATCTTATGCTAATAATCCCAACTTAAACTACATCTGTATCAGAGATATTGATACTACATTTGAACTTACTTTATATAATTTTATTCTGTATTATAATAATGAGTATGGCTTAACTAATTGTGAAGTTAATACTTATTGTTCCTTTAATCCTGGCGGAGTTTATTATACTATTCAAGGAAACACAAAATATGATATAAATATTAACGGTTGTGATAATACTGATATTGATGTTCCTAATATAAAATTCAACTTAAACAACGGCACAACATCAGGTATTCAAATAGCAAATACTACTGGTAGTTATTTAATCCCTATGGAATCTGGTGTAACAACTATAACTCCAATTTTAGAAAATCCTAGTTATTTTAATATTTCGCCAACTTTTATTACAGTTAATTTTCCTACTACAGCAAGTCCTTTTATACAAAATTTTTGTATCAGTCCAAATGGTAACCACAATGATTTAGAAGTAGCGTTAATTCCAACTTCATATTGTAGGGTTGGGTTTGATTCAGAATATAAAATAAAATTCAAAAACAATGGTACGCAAGCGCAATCGGGCATCATAAATTTAAATTTTGAAGATGCTGTTTTAGATTTTGTGTCATCAAATCCATCTGTTTCAAGTCAAGTAGCAAATACATTAACTTGGAATTTTAGTAATCTTCAACCATTTGAAACTAGAGAAATTAATTTAATTTTAAATATCAATTCATCTACCGATTCACCACCAGTGAACCAAGGAGATATATTAAACTTTTCTTCAACAATTACTGGTTTAACAGACGAAACGCCAAGTAACAATCTTAGCGATTTAGCGCAGTATGTTTGGAGTTCTTTTGACCCAAATGATAAAACTTGCTTAGAAGGAGAAACACTAAGCCCAACAAAAATAGGCGATTATGTTCATTATAAAATTCGTTTTGAAAATACTGGAACCGCAAATGCTCTAAATATTGTTGTAAAAGATACTATTGACACCTCAAAATTTGATATAAATACGCTTCAGTTTATAGATAGTTCACATTCGTGTATTACTAAAATATCTGATGGAAATATAGTAGAGTTCATTTTTGAAGGTATAAATCTTCCATTTGATGATACTAACAATGATGGTTATATAGTATTTAAAATAAAAACTAAAAACACATTAGTTGTTGGAAATCAAATTACGAATGGCGCAAATATTTATTTTGATTATAATGCGCCAATAGCAACAAACACTGCGACGTCAGTTTTTCAAACTTTAAACTTTAATGATTTCAATTTTTTAAATGATATTATTTTATCTCCTGTTCCAGTAAAAAACACCTTAAACATTAGTAGCAAAAACACCACTTCTATAGTATCAATAAAAATTTATAATTTAATGGGTCAGTTGATGCAAACAATTATTAATCCATCAAATGAGATAGATGTTTCAGTTTTAAAATCAGGAAATTATTTTATCAATATTACAACTGAATTTAGCGAGGAAAACATAAAATTTTTGAAGGAATAAATTTAATTAAAAATTAATAATTTAAGAGTCAACATCAGTTGGCTCTTTTTTTGTTATTTTTATAATCAGAATTAAATTTAATAATGAAATTAAAAGAATTATCCACAATTAAAGAAATGCTTTCGCAAATAGAAATCATAAAATTTCTATATCCAGCTATTACATTAGAAAAATATGAATCTTTTCTTAATGAAATGATTTCTCATAATTATAAACAAATTGCCATTTTTGAGCACGATATTTGTATCGGATTAACTGGTTATTGGATTGGAACTAAATTATGGTCTGGAAAATATATAGAAATTGATAATTTTATAGTTCATGAAGACCACAGACAAAAAGGTGTTGGTAAGCTTTTGACAGATTATATAACAGAATTAGCCAAAAAAAATGACTGTTCAATTGTAGTTCTAGACGCATTTACACAAAATTTTAAAGCACATCGTTTTTACTATAATCAAGGATTTTCACCCAAAGGATTTCATTTTGTGAAAACAATTAATAAAGAAGGATTAACTTAAAATAATATAAAAATGAATATTTGTAAAATTATAATTTTTTGTTTCATAGGATTAGTATTTAACTCTTGC
>NZ_JAYVFH010000102.1:0-2586 GCF_043773265.1 Flavobacterium sp.
GAAAACCTTTCTTTTCGGATAGTTTAAACGTTGAGGTTTCTAATGTAAAAGTGGATACATTAAAACAAAAAATGTATGATATTAAAGACATTGCTCAAGTTGAAACAACAATCGATTGGATAAATTATATATTAGGATTATTTGCACTAATTGCAATTGGATTTTTAGTTTATTGGTTAATCAAAAAATATAAAAAACCAACAAAAATCGAAGAATTGGTATACAAAACACCTATAGAAAAAGCCACTTCATTATTACAACAATTAGAAAAAAAAGAACTTTGGCAAAAAGGTGAAATAAAATCATATTACTCAGAATTGACAGATATTGCTCGTAATTATATAGAAGAAGAAATTCATATTCCGGCTATGGAAAGCACGACTTCTGAACTTATTATAGGTTTAAGAAAAGTTGCAAATAAAAAGAAACTAAAACTTTCTAAAGAAACATTAGAGAATCTAGAAAAGGTTTTAATGCAAGCCGATTTAGTAAAATTTGCCAAAGTAATACCATTAGAATTTGAAATTGAAGAAGATAAAAAACGCATTACCAGTTCAATTGTAACAATACATAAATCAATTCCAGAAGTTGTTGAAGAAAATGATGAATTAGAAGTTTGGAACGAAGAACAAAAGAAACAATCTTTACTAAAAAGAATTGTTGATCGCAAAATAAAAAGAATAAAAACTGCTGTTTTAATTTTGGTTTTCCTAGTCGTAGCACTATTTGTATTTGCAATTACAACCAAAGGATTAAACTATGTTAAAGATTTAGTTTTTGGTAACTCCACCAAAGAATTAGTTGAACAAGACTGGATTTATAGCGAATATGGAAATCCTGGCGTAAAAATTGAAACTCCAGAAGTTTTAAAACGAATTGATGCAACCAAAGTGCTTCCCAAAAACGCCTTTGCAATATTAAAAGAAATGCAAATGTTTGGTTATGGTAGCTTGGTTAATCCATTTTATGTTGCAATTTCTACAACAAAATTTAAAAATGAAACCGAAATAAATTTTGACACTGTTCTTGAAGGTATTACAAAATCTTGGGAAACAATTGGTGCGCAAAACATACTGTTTAAACAAGAAGAATTCAATACAGACAAAGGAATTACAGGTGTAAAAGCATTTGGAACAATGACAGTTATAAACAAAAACAACAATACAAGTCAGAAAATGTATTACGAAATTTTGTTATTTAAACAAGATGGTGGATTGCAACAAATTATTGTCTCTCACCAAGAAGGAAATCAATATGGCAAGAAAATTTTAGAGCGAATAATTAACTCGGCAGAACTTAAAAGTGCAAAATAATAATGGAAAAAGTAAGCTTTTTAAATCCAGAATTTTTTTGGTTGTTCCTTTTACTTCCATTAGCAATTGCTTGGCTTTGGTGGAAAAACAAACAACAAACGGCAACTTTAAAAATCAGTTCTGTCAAAGGTTTTAAAACATCTAAATCTATTTTAGCAAAATTAAAACCACATTTGTCTGGATTGCGAATTTTATCCTTAGGTTTTTTAATAATTGCTTTGGCAAGACCAAGAACAGTTGATATTAGTAACCAAACCAAAACAACCAAAGGAATTGATATTGTGATGGCAATTGACCTTTCTAGCAGTATGTTGGCACGAGATTTAAAACCAAACAGAATGGAAGCTTTGAAAGAAGTTGCTTCTAATTTTGTTGATGCTAGACCAAATGATAGAATTGGCGTTGTAGTTTATGCAGCTGAAGCTTACACAAAAACACCTGTAACTAGTGACAAAGCAATAGTAAAAGAAGCAATTAAAGATATAAAATTTGATAACATTCTTCAAGATGGTACTGGGATTGGAATGGGATTGACTACTGCTGTAAACCGTTTAAAAGAAAGCAAAGCCAAAAGCAAAATTATTATTTTATTGACAGATGGAGTTAATAATTCAGGTTTTATTGAGCCAGAAACCGCATCTGAAATTGCAAAAGAATATGGAATAAAAGTATATACAATAGGAATTGGAACTAATGGAATGGCTGAATTTCCTTATGCATATGCACCAAACGGAAGAGATTTTTTATATAGAATGATGCCAGTAGAAATTGATCAAGAATTAATGAAAACAATAGCTAGAAATACTGGCGGAAAATATTTTAGAGCTGTAAGTAATACTAAATTAGAAGAAATTTATAAAGAAATTAATAAGTTAGAAACAACAGAAATCGAAGAATTAAAATACTACGATTATGACGAAAAATACAGACCATTTGTTTTCCTTGCAGGAATATTGTTGTTGATTGAAATCTTGTTAAGAAACACAATCTTTAAAAGTTTTATTTAAAGAAATTAAAAATTGAGATTTAAGAATTAAAAATGATTCTTAATTTTTAATTTTTAACTTTTAATTGAAAAATATGTACGAATTAGAAGAAAAAATTTATTTATATCTATTGTTTATCATACCAGCTTTGGTTATGCTTTTTCTATATGTTCAATTTTGGAAAAGAAAAAAACAACAAGAATTTGGCGATTTAGACTTAATAAAAAAATTAAGTCCAGAGAAATCTTTATTTAAACCTATCTTGAAAATTGTAGTCGTTCTTTTAG
>NZ_JAYVFH010000103.1:0-3517 GCF_043773265.1 Flavobacterium sp.
TTCTATAATTAGGGTTTTGTATAAACTACAAATAAAACCTCTTCTTTGGTGATTAAAACCATCTAAAATTTTACCACTTTCGTCATCCATTTTAAAATAACCAGTACAATTATTATTTTCGTCAAAATAACTAAGATGCAAATACAATAAATCTAATTGATTTGTATTAGCGTACTGATATATTTTATGTAAAACATTTGGATACAATTTATCGTCACCATCAACAAATATTACATATTGACCTTTAACACTATTTAGTGCTGCGTTTCTGGCAACAGAAACTCCTTGATTATGCTGATTTATTATTACAATATTAGAATGATTTTTAGCATATTTAAAAAGTATTTCTTTACAATTATCTGTAGCACCATCATTTGTACAAATTATTTCAAACTCACTAGGTTTTAAATCTTGTTCTAGTAGACTATCTAAACAACTAGAAAGATACTTCTCAACATTGTAAACTGGCACTATTATGCTAATTTTAATCATATAATTATTTTATAGAATTAAAATTCTTGCTTTATTTTTTTTATAACTTCTAACCATTTTCTACCATAATTAGAATCTGGTTCTAAATAATTACCTTCTGCCCATTCGTTCCAAGACTTTAGAACAATCATAGTTGGTTTACTTTCTTGTTTACCAATATAGTGCATCAACTCTTTAAAATACTTGTAAAAAGCGTTTGGACTTGAATTTATAAATATTAACGACTTTTTTCCACTTCTTGGCGAATTATCCCAGTTTGGAATAACGCAAGGAATGTATTTAGTATGAGGAAAATTAATTGCTAATTTTTTTAATCCCTTGTTGTAATCTACTACTAATGGTTTTTTTCTTTTTCCTAGTACGTCAAAATAACCTAATTGGTATAAAATTCTATACTCGCATTTGTATAAAAAAGAATCTTTTTTAAAATGAAATAATTGAGAATAGCGCAACTTTTGAAAAGCATCAATACCCACAACTCCATACACATTATCATTGTTTAGAACGTTTGGTGAGTTAACACTAACTGTTGCAATAAAATGTATTCCATTAAAACCTATTTTAATGGCAAGAGCGTTAAAAAGATTTATAAATTGATCAACGTTTGGTATATCATCTAATCTGTAAATATGAAACATTGGTTTATTGTCTATTTTTATGTAACGCTCATCTTTAAAAAATGGCTCTAAATAATTAAAATAGTTACAATAATCTTCTTCTCCGGGATAAATTTGCTCAATTAATATGCTTGGATTGTCTATTCCATGCCATATTCCTTTCCAAGTTTCGTTAGCCCAACAAAAACAAAAAGGTAAACTAATACTTTTATCTAATAGCATTTGCTCTGCTGGTTTTTCTAGAACCATTTTGCCATTTCCAAACCAATATTGATAATATATAAAACCATCTACACCATATTCTTTAGCTAGATTGGCTTGTTTATGTTGAATTTCTGGTTGTTCAAGTAAGTTATAATATCCTAATTCTCCTGGAACAATTGGCTGTTTATGTCCAGCAAATAAAGGTAATGCTTTTTTTACATTAGTCCATTCTGTAAAACCTTTTCCCCACCATTTGTCATTTTCTGGAATGGTATGGTATTGTGGTAAATAATATGCTAGGAATTTTATATTTTTTTTCATCAATTGATTCACAAAATTGTTTTTATATTTTCTAGTTTATTAGTAAAACTAGCTTTTAGACAATACTTTTTTTGTTCTTTCTAAATATTGGGTTCCCCATTTTTGACAAGGTTCTAGATGGTTTCCTTCTGCCCATTCGTTCCAAGCATTTATAAATAAATAGTTTTCACTACTCTGTGACCATGGATACTTTTGAACAATATGATTTAGCCAATTTTCATATTCATCTGGAGTAGAATTGTCAAATATTATGGCGTTTTTCTTTCTTCTAGGACTGTTGTCCCACATTGGAGTTATAGATGGTAAAACTTCTTTTTTAAAGTCGAATTCTTTTTGTCTGTTTACAAAATCTTTGTATTGAATTATAGTATCATAAGAAATAATTTCTTTATCAATTTTTAAAACTTTTTTAAGTTTTTTAAGTATTCTATCAAATATAGAAATTGTTTGCAGTGGTTCTACTTTCATATTACCAAATTTTGGTTGAAATTCTACTGCAAAATCAAATCCCATTTCGGATGGATTATCTACAATTCCCCAACTTTGCATGTAACCTATATGAATTTCTCCTATACCTTCATTAATTGCTACTTCACGCCAAGTTTTTACTGTTTTATTTATATCTGGAAAAAGTTTAGGTCTATAAATTAGAAAAACTGGTTTATTGTTATGTTTTATGTATCTAGAATCATTAAAGTAGGTTTTACATAACATTTTCATATGCTCAACATCATCCTGATTAGAATAATTTTGTTCTAAAAGTACTTCTTTATCCATTCCATCCCAAGCTCTTGTCCAATTTTCGTTTGCCCAACAAAGCATAAATGGTAAGTCTTCTTTAGCATTTTTTAATTTTCTATCCAATGGTTCGTGTAACATTCTTTTACCATTAAACCAATAGTGATAATAACAAAAACCTTGAATGCCAAATTGTTTTGCTAATGCTTCTTGCCCTAGACGAGTTTCTTCTAATCTAAGATCATAAAAACCAGTATCTGCTGGCAAATGTGGCTGATAATGACCTTTAAAACGTGGTGTAGCTTTGGTAACATTTGTCCATTCTGTAAATCCTTTTCCCCACCATTTATCGTTTTCGGGAATTGGATGAAATTGTGGAAGATATATAGCTATGGGAATTATTTTTTTCATTATTTTTTTAAAAATAAAAGTTTACGCACAAACCAGTTTCCAAGCTTATAAGATTTAGAATTTAGAACTTTTTGGTTTGAAATTCTTAATTCGTTTAATTCATTTTTAATTACATCAACACCATTGAAAATTGATGATTTTATTATAGAATGGTCTTTTAAGTCTGTATTGGAACAAATGGCTAAGTTAAAAAAAGGTTTATTGTAAAAATCATCTTCATTTAATCCTTCTGAAATTTGAGAATAATTACCATCAAACATTTTAAAAGTAGAATTTGCTTCAGTATTTACAGAATGAATTAAAGAGCCAATTACAAATCGTTGTTGAAAAAAATGGCTGTATTTGAAATATTTATTTATTAATTCTTCAAATTCTTTAAAAGTAAGTTCTAAGATATGAAACGGATTGTTTGGATCTCTTTGTTTGTATATACTTTTTTCTGGTGATGAAATATACAAACAACCATCTTGTTTTAACACTCTTGAAATTTCTTGCATCATTTTATCATGTCTATCGTGATGTTCTAGTGTTTCAAAAGAAAAAACGATATCTACAGAATTATCTTGTAAAGGTATATTGTCTGTTGAACCTTGCAAATATTGAAGATTATTTTTTACATATTTTTTATTGGCATGATTTACTGATGATTGATCTATGTCAACTCCATACACTTGTTGTGCAGTTTTAGATAAAAGAAAACTTCCGTAACCTTCGCCAGATGCAATGTCTAAAAC
>NZ_JAYVFH010000104.1:0-22039 GCF_043773265.1 Flavobacterium sp.
GTAAAACCCAAGAATTTGAGATGATTCACCATTATTATTTATGTATAATTTTATAATGAAATTTACAATTTGTCCAAAAATTAAATTTAACGACATAAAAAAGCCAAGCTTAAATATAGGCGAAGATGACTCATAAAATTCATTAAAATCTATTGATTGTAAACTAAATGAAAACTTCCTTGTAAAATAAATAGTGAAAAACAAAAGAACAAAACTTGAATACAACATTGACCAAATTATTCCTTCAAATCTTAAAAAATAATAGATTATTACTGAACCTATTGAGGTAAAAAAAGCAATTACAATAGTGCTCCAGGCAAGCGCATTAATATTATTAATACCTTGAAGAATAGACAATCTAGCATTAGAAAAACTAGTTAGCAAAAAATATAAAGACAAAATAACAAACCAATGTTGCTTATTGTATGAACCAAATGTATAATAACTTAATGTTTTACTAAACAATAATGAAATTATTGCACCTAATAAACCAATGAAAATTGCCATTTTTTGTAGTGTAGCAATTGTCTTTGATAATTTTATAGTATTTGAAGAATCATGATTTAAAGCAACTTCTCTTGTTGCTGTTTTTAAAAATTCAAAATTGGTAATAGCAAGAATAATATTTACAGCATTATTTAAAAGTGAAACTACACCAATTCCAATTGGACCAATAAAAACAGCAATGAATTTGGAACTAATCATAGATATAAGTAGTTTTATTATCTGCATTACTCCAAAAACTCCTGTAGCTTTTAAAATTGAATGGTATGATATATCTTTGGATTGACTCATAAATGTAATTTTAATCTAAAACACAACCAATTTTAATATATTCATCTTTAAAACTCTTTACCCAATCTGACCAATCTTTTGATTTTATTCTTTTTTCTAAATCGTTTTCTAAAATTGTAATTATTTCTTTTTCATTGATATCTTTAGGTAAAGAAAGTAAACTATCAAATTGGTTATTATACCATGCTTCATTAATAATTTTATTAAAGATAAACATATCAACATTTCCATAATATCGCTCTTTATGTTGATTTGTTGCAGAAGAAATAAAACCTGTTTTTAATATTTCTTTTTTATAATGTCCAAAATTAATCTTTTCTCTTTGTTTATAAAAAAACTTTACTGCATTGAATGTCTGCAATCCTTCATCAATTTTGTTTTGATGATTAATCCATAATTTATTAAAGTATTTATTATTAAAAATTGCTCCAGAAACTGAATAAATTGAATAATAAGCTAATCGTTTTTCTTCAGTATTTATTTTTAAAAAACGTAATGTTTTTCTAATTTTAAATCTATCAAATTTGTAAAAAATAAAATAATAGAATGCTGGAATTATTGTCATAAGTTTTGGTTTTATAATGACAATATTGTTTTTTATAACTTCTTCTTTACTTTTATTAATCTTTGAATTTCCTAACCAAAATAATTTTGTAAAAACTAAATTGTTTTCCAAAATATCAATTTCTACTTCTTTAATATCAATGTCATCAACAAACCAAATATCATCCTCTAATAAAATAAAATTATCAGAAGCTTTTTTAGCTTGCTCTACCCAAAAATTTATCGGAATTAAATATTCATTAGGTTTTATTCCTTGAGAAGTAAATTTTTGCTTTTTATCATAAAAATCTGATTTAATAATTTCAACAAATGGATATTTTGATGAAATTTTATTTAAAAACAATTCAGGAGTACCATCATCTAATATCATTATATTACCATTCCAATTTTTAACATGCTTTGAAATAGAATACAAACATCTGTCAAGGTAATATGGTCTATTAAACGATTTTATTAGTATGTCCATATTTTTATAAACTTCCAATTATTTTTGCTGGATTACCTGCAGCAATTGAATTTGGCGGTATACTTTTAGTAATAATCGAACCATTTCCAATTACAGTATTTCTTCCAATAGTAACTCCTTTTAAAATAGTTACATTATCCCCAAGAAAAACATTCTCTTCAATATTAACTTCTTTTCCGTCTAGTAATTCTTTTGTTCTATTATTTAAATCTAAAAAATGACCATCATTGTCAATAATTGAACAATTAATTCCTATTAAAATATTATTTCCAATAAAAATCTTAGAATTTGCTTCGGCTGTAAAACCATTATTTATAGAAACGTTATCGCCAATAATAATTTCACTATTTTTATTTCTGGCTTCTAAATAAGTATAGTGAGAATAAAAAAGTGGAGAATTAACAACACCAATTTGCACATTTTTTCCAAAACTTATTCTTCCTTTTCCAGATAACAATAGTGGATGGAAACATATTGGAATTCCTGTAACATTTTCACAATCCGAAAGCAATTTATATTTCCAAATTCGAAATTTTACAAAAAACAATTGTTTAAACTTATTTAAAATCCCCATTTAATAAGTATTTAAAATTTCAATTATATACTCAACCTCATCATCAGTCATTACAGTACTTATTGGCAAACTCAAAACTTCATCATGTATTTTCTCGGTTATTGGAAACGACATGTCATTCCATGATGAAAATGCTTTTTGCTTGTGTGGAGCAATTGGGTAATGAATTAAAGTTTCAATACCATTATCAGATAAATACTGTTGCAATTCATTTCGGTTTTGTGTTCTAATTACAAACAAATGAAAAACATGATTCTCTGAAAAATCCCATTTTGGCAATACAATTTTATCGTTTTTTATTTCAGTTAAATAACTTGTTGCAATAGTTTCTCTTCTAAAATTATCTGCGTCTAAAAAAGGTAATTTTACGTTTAAAAAAGCAGCTTGAAGTTCGTCCAATCTTGAATTAAATCCAATAAAATCATTGTGGTATTTCTTTTCAGAACCATAATTTCTTATAGAAAAAATTACTTTCGAAAGTGCTTCATCATTGGTTGTTATTGCTCCAGCATCACCAAGAGCACCAAGATTTTTGGCTGGATAAAAACTAAAAGCAGCAGCGTTTGATAAATTTCCGGCTTTATAATTTTCATTTTCTACAAACTGATTACTCGACGCTGAATACTGAGTACTTGCACCATGAGCTTGAGCTGCATCTTCAATAACTAATAAATTATTTTGTTTTGCAATTGCATTTATTTTATCCATTTCGGCCAACTGACCATATAAATGAACTGCTAAAATAGCTTTGGTTTTAGATGTAATTTTCTCCTGAATCAAATCGGGATTAATATTGTAAGTTTCTAATCTTGGCTCTACCAAAACCGGAATTAAATCGGCTTGCAAAATAGCCAAAATACTAGCAATATATGTATTTGCAGGCACAATAACTTCATCACCTTTTTGTAGTTTCCCTAACTGTATGTATGCTTTAAAAATTAAAATTAAAGCATCCAAACCATTTCCTACTCCAATACAATATTTAGTTTCACAATAATTAGCAAAATTTTGTTCAAATTCTTTTACTTCATCACCAAGAATAAACCATCCTTTATCTAGAACCAATTTCATTTTTTCTTGAAACTGCTCTTCATATTGTTCGTTTATTTTTTGTAAATCTAGAAATTTAATCATATTTATTAATTTCTCTTAGTTGCAGTTTATTTCTATACAAAAATTAGTGTTACTTGGTTTCTTTTTTTGAGGCAAATTTTTACTTTTAATAATCATTTCATAAAAAAAATAAATACGTTCCTGCTTAGAAAGATTTAAAAAATCTTCTAATTGTTTTTTATTGCTTTCTACTTTTGATTGAAAATTTATTTGCAAAGCCATAATTCAAATTTACATATTTTATAACAATACATTTTCTAATCTAGAATAATTCTTAGTTTGAACTTCATAAAAATTTTGAACAACTGTTTTTGCTCCAAAACTTTCTTTCCAAAAAAGTAATCCTTCGTTAATTTTTCTTCCTTGCTCTTCATTAGAAATGCCAAAATCGAAGAAGTTTTTATCTTTGAAAACGTCAGTAATTAAATAATGGTATAAAAAATCTAAACTTCCCAACTCGTTTTTATCTTTATTTCCAGAGATATATTGAGGATGAGCTACTTTATCAGTAACAAAAACTGTTGTTCCTGCAACTATTTTTTCATTATGATAAACATTAAAATGTCTAATGTTATTGGGAAAAAGTGAATGCAATAAAGTTATTTCTTCAACTGAATGAACTGGTTTTACTTCATGCTTTTTGTCAAGATTCGGAATCAAAATATCCTTCCAAAACAATTCGAAATTTAATTCTTCCTTGATAATTAAGTTGTTTCTTTCGCCACGACGAATACTTTCTCTTCGAGTTTTAGAAATAAAATAAGGTTTTGATAAATCAAGTGTAGAAAGTGAATCGGCACGAATTATTTTAGAATTTACTAAAAAAAGACAATATTCCAGTTCATTTGAAAAATTATCACAATAAAAACTCGGAAGTATTTTTATAATTAATTTTTCAATATTGTTTTCATTTAAAAACAATAAAAGACTTCTAAAAATTGAAATTGTAGTGCTCAGTTTTGCTTTTTGATTTAAAACCAAACCTCCATAAGTTAATCCTTGATGTGAATAAAGCATATCTTCTACTCTATTTGCTGGCAAAACTGCAACTAATTTTTCATCGTCAAAAACCAGCAAAGAATTGTCTAGAAATCTATCTTTATGGTATTCTATATAACTTCTTTGAAACAAAAAAGTAGCATTTTTGGCAACACTTATAAAAGTATTCCAAACATCAAAATCTTGTGGCTTATATTGTCTAACTTGGTATTGTTTCACTACTGATTTTTAAACTTGGGAAAATTACATAATTATTTAATACTAAAACCATTTTTAAAAATACTAATAATTAAAATTAAATGACTAATTTAGATTTAAATATTGCTATTTGAAAGTGAATTTAAAACTTCTTTTTATTGTTTTTAGTATAATTTTCTTCAATTTTTGCTCAACTTATGGGCAAACGGTTTCTTTATACAATCAATTTAATGGACGATTTGATTTTACTTTTATAGGAAATACAATGAATGTTCAAGAAAATGGTGCTAATGATCCTTGTGTTATTTTAACAAGTTCATCAGCAAATTTTACATTAAATACTGGTGATGTTGTAGAAAGTGCTTATTTATATTGGGCAGGTTCAGGAACTGGTGATTTTAATGTAAATTTAAACGGAAATCCAATCGTTGCCGAAAGAAATTTTGATTTGATACTAGCAAGTTCAGGAATGCCATTTTTTAGTGCTTTTGCAAATGTAACTTCAATTGTTCAAAGCACTGGAACCGCAGATTATACTTTATCAAATTTAGATGTTTCAAGTTTTTTAAACGTAAATGATTATTGCAATAACGGAACCAATTTTGCAGGTTGGGCAATTGTAATTGTATATAAAAACGATGCTTTGCCACTAAACCAACTCAACGTTTATGATGGTTTACAAAATGTGCCAAGTGTATTATCGATAAATCTTAATAGTTTAAATGTTATTGATAATGCCGATGCCAAAATTGGTTTTGTTGCTTGGGAAGGAGATAGAAATATTGCGGTAAATGAAACATTAACAATAAACGGAAATCCAATAAGTAATCCTCCATTAAATCCTGTAAATAATGCTTTTAATGGTACAAATAGCATAACCGGAAGTTCTACTTTATACAATATGGATTTAGATATTTATGATATTGAAAATAATATTGCAATTGGCGATACATCTGCAATAATTCAACTCACTTCTGGTCAAGACTTTGTAATGATAAACACAGTTGTAACAAAACTTAACAGTCAACTTGCAGATGCAACTATTAGTATTGACGCAATAAATCAAGAATGCAATTCAAGAACTATTGTTGTTGATTTTACCGTTTATAATAATTTTAGTACCAATGAGCTTCCATCTGGAGTTCCAATTGCAGTTTATATCAACGGACAATTTATACAATATACAGAAACTATTTTACCAATTCCAATTGATGGTAGTTGGAGCAGTCAAGTTACAATTACAATTCCTGATTCAATTCCTGATGGTTTTACGCTTCAATTTGTGGTTGATGATGATGGAACTGGTGTCGGAATTGTTACTGAATTACTCGAAAACAACAATACCGATGAAGCAATTATTACTTTTTTAAACAGTCCAACTTATAATGATTTGCAACCCTTAGTTTCATGTAATGAAGGTTTAACTTCGGGAACTTTTAATTTTTTGAATTATGACGAATTAGTTTTAGCCAACACAAACGATATTTTTATTGGTTATTACGAAACTGCTTTGGATGCAGAAAACAATGTAAATCAAATTTTAAATACTACTAATTATTTTTCAAACTTTACGCCAAGAGAAATTTTTATTAGAATAGAAAATGAAAATTGTTTTATTATCACTTCATTTTTATTAACTGTAGAGAATTGTCCGCCAATTGTTTATAATTATATTTCGGCAAATGGTGACGGAATCAATGATGCTTTTTTTATTGAAGGTTTACGAGATATTTTTGTGAATTTTGAATTAGAAATTTACAACCGTTGGGGAAGAAAAGTTTGGACAGGAAACAACAATACCGATGATTGGAATGGTTTTTCTAATAAAGGTTATAGATTTGACGATAACAATTCTCCAAAAGGAACTTTTTATTATGTTCTTCATCTAAATGATATTAATTATCCTGAACCTTTAAATGGATATTTATATTTTACAAAATAATAACATTTGTATCTTTACAAAAAAATAATTGCTTTGAAACAGATAACTTCAATACAAAATCCATTAATAAAATCGTTAGTTCAACTTCAAGAAAAAGCAAAAACTAGAAAGCAAACTGGCACTTTTTTAATAGAAGGAAAACGAGAAATTGAATTGGCAATTAAAGGAAATTATGAGCTAGAAAGCATATTGTTTTTACCCGAATTAGTTTCAGAATCTGAATTAAAAATATTTATTGAAAATAAAATTGAATTAATAGAAATCAATAAAGAAGTTTACCAAAAACTTGCATATCGAGATACAACTGAAGGAATTCTTGCCATTGCCAAAACCAAATCATTAGAATTATTAGATTTAAAATTGCCAAAAAACCCTTTACTATTAGTGATGGAATCTATTGAAAAACCTGGTAATATAGGAGCAATTTTACGAACCTGTGATGCTGCAAATATTGATGCTGTGATAATTGCAAACCCAAAAACCGATTTGTATAATCCAAATATTATTCGCTCTAGCGTTGGCTGCATTTTTACCAACCAAATTGTAACAGCATCGACAGAAGCTACAATAAAATTTTTAGAAGATAAAAATATAGCTATATTTGCTGCTACATTACAGAACTCCAAATTCTATCATTTACAAGATTATTCTACACCAACTGCACTAGTTGTTGGCACAGAAGCTACAGGATTAACTCAAGCTTGGCGTGATGCTGCAAAGCAAAATGTCATTATTCCAATGCATGGCGAAATCGATTCTATGAATGTTTCAGTTGCATCAGCAATTTTATTGTTTGAAGCTAAAAGACAAAGAGGATATTAGAATTTTCAACTTAATTAAACATCATGAAAAAATTATTTTTTACTTCAATTGTATTAATTGTAACCGCTCTTTCGTTTGCTCAAATTTCTGAATCTAAACTTGATGATGTTGTAACAAAAACTATGAAAACCTTTAATGTTCCTGGAATTGCAGTTGCAATTATAAAAGATGGAAAAATAGTAATTTCTAAAGGTTATGGAGTTTCTAGTATTAAAACACAACAAAAAGTTGACGGAAATACTCTTTTTGGAATAGCTTCCAACAGTAAAGCATTTACATCCGCAGCTCTAGCAATGTTAGTTGATGAAGGAAAAATAAATTGGGATGATAAAGTTATTAAACATATTCCAGAATTTAAAATGTATAATGATTATGTTACCAATGAATTTACAATTCGTGATTTATTAACACACCGAAGCGGACTTGGTCTTGGTGCTGGCGATTTAATGATTTGGCCTGACGGACATAATTTTACTCCAAAAGACATTATTAAAAACATTCAATACCTAAAACCTGTTTCTGCTTTTAGATCTAAATATGATTATGACAATTTATTATATGTAATTGCAGGTGAAGTAATAGAACGAGTTTCTGGAATATCATGGTGCGAATTTGTTGAAACTAGAATCATGAAACCATTACAAATGAACAACAGCGCAGCTTCATGGAACAGATTAAAAGACACAACAAACACTATAGTTCCTCATGTTCCAACAGATGGAAAATTAGAAATAATAAAACGATACACTAATCCAATTTTTGACGCAGCAGCAGGAATTTATACCAGTACAAATGATTTAAGTAAGTGGTTAATTGCACAACTTCAGAACGGAAAATATGGCGAAAACCAAATGCTTTATAGTGCAAAACAACATAAAGAAATGTGGACATCACAAACCATACTTCCAAACAGAGAATCTTTTCCTTATAAATGCAATTTTACAACTTATGGATTGGGTTGGAGATTGAATGATTTAAATGGACATCTTCAAGTTTCCCACACTGGCGGATTAGACGGAATTGTAACACAAACAATTATGATTCCAGATTTGCAATTAGGTATTATTGTTTTAACAAATCAACAATCTGGAACAGCATTTACAGTAATATCCAATACAATTAAAGATAGTTATTTAGCATTGCCAGAGTTTGATCATTTAGCCAATTTAAGCTCAGATAGAAAACAAAAAGAAGATGATGCCGATAAAATAACCGATGAAGTTTGGAAAGAAGTAACCAAAAACAAAAGTATTAAAATTGATACCAAAAAATATATTGGTAACTATAAAGATAATTGGTTTGGAGAAGTAACAATTTATGAAAATAAAGGAAAATTATATTTTAAATCTTTACGTTCACCAAGACTTATAGGTGAAATTTACTTTTATAAAGACCAAAATTTTGTAGTAAAATGGAACAATAGAACATTTCATGCTGATGCACATATTTTTTTCGATTTAGATTCAAATCAAACTGTAAATCATTTCAAGATGAAAGCCATTTCGCCATTGACAGATTTTAGTTATGACTTTCATGATTTGGATTTTAATAAATTGTAATTTCTAAAATATAGATTTGAAAATAATTTTTAAATTAGATTTTTTTTATTGATGTTTCAATAATAATTCTTATTTTTAGTGAATTGAAGTAAAACTATGACAGAGATAGAACTAGAAGAAGAAAAAAAAGCATTAACTCGTGAATACAAAGAACTACTTCGCATTAGTTATCAAACACTTACACTAGATGATAAAAAATTAATACGAAAAGCATTTGATGTAGCAGTTGATGCACACAAAGATCAAAGACGCAAATCTGGCGAAGCTTACATCTTTCATCCAATTGGTGTTGCCAAAATTGTAGCATCTGAAATTGGTCTTGGAGCAACAGGAATTGCCGCAGCATTACTTCATGATGTTGTAGAAGATACTGATATAACAATTCAAGACATCGAAAAACAATTTAATCCCAAAATTGCTCAACTTGTTGAAGGATTGACCAAAATTTCTCAGGTTAAAAAAGACATGAACATTTCAATGCAAGCCGAAAATTTTCGCAAAATGCTATTGACACTCAATGACGATGTTCGTGTTATTCTAATAAAAATTGCAGATAGATTGCACAATATGCAAACTATGGATTCGATGCCCGATTATAAACAAGTAAAAATCGCATCAGAAACCTTATACATTTATGCTCCACTAGCACATCGCCTTGGTTTGTATAATATTAAAACTAAACTAGAAGATTTAGGATTAAAATATACAGAACCAGATGTTTACAATGATATTGTAAGTAAAATTAAAGAAACCAAAGAAGAACAAGACGAATATATTAAACTAGTTTCAGATGTTTTAAAAAAATCTTTAAATGATGAAGAAGTTGAATGTGTAATAAAAGGTCGTCCAAAATCTATTTATTCCATTAGAAGAAAAATGTTGGCTCAAAATGTAAGTTTTGATGAAGTTTATGACAAATTTGCGCTGCGCATCATTTATAAATCTAATCAACATGATGAAAAATTTCTTGCCTGGAAAATTTATTCAATTGTAACAGATCATTACCGTCCAAGTCCAAGTCGACTGCGTGATTGGATTTCATCTCCAAAATCTACAGGATATGAAGCATTACACATAACAGTAATGGGACCAAAAGGAAGATGGATAGAAGTTCAAGTGCGAAGTGAACGAATGGATGAAATTGCCGAAAAAGGTTATGCAGCACATTATAAATATAAACAAGGAGCAAACGAGGAAAACGGTTTGGATGTTTGGTTAAATTTACTAAAAGAAGCATTAGAAAATTCTGAAACAAATGCAGTAGATTTTGTTGAAGATTTTAAAATGAATTTATATGCTAAAGAAATTTTTGTTTTTACACCTAAAGGCGAAATAAAATCGTTGCCCAAAGGAGCAACATCTTTAGACTTTGCATTTAGTATTCATTCAGAAGTTGGAATAAAAACTCGCGGAACACGTGTAAACGGAAAATTAGTTCCTCTAAATTATGAACTAAAAAGTGGAGACCAAATAGAAATTATTACATCTATAAATCAAAAACCAACTATAAACTGGCTAGATTATGTAACAACTTCAAGAGCAAAAAACAAAATTAGAAACGTTCTAAACGAAAATACCAAGAAAATTGCCGAAGAAGGAAAAGAATTATTAACTAGAAAATTAAAACATTTAAAAATTACTTTAAATGAAAATGTAGTTAATGAATTAGTTAATTTTTTCAAACTTAGAACAAGCTTAGATTTATTTTATAGAGTAGGAATTGGTTCTATTGAAAATCAACAATTAAAAGATTATGCTGCTCAAAAAAGCAATACACTTATTAATTTCTTTAAAAATAAAATAAAACGTTCGCCAACTTCAAATCAAGAAGAAATAAACAAGCAGGTATTAAGCAATAATTATGATTTATTGGTTTTTGGAAAAGAACAAGACAAACTAGATTATAAACTTTCTTCCTGTTGCAATCCAATTCCTGGTGATGAAGTATTTGGATTTGTAACTATAAATGAAGGAATAAAAGTTCATAAAAAAGATTGTCCAAACGCAATTAGCATGCAATCCAATTATGCTTACCGAATAATGCAAGCCAAATGGATAGACTCGTCACAACAAGAATATAAAGCCATTCTAAAAATTACTGGAATGGATACTTTGGGATTAACCAATGAATTAACCAAAGTCATTTCTAACCAAATGCACGTAAATATTCAAAGTATTTCTTTAAGTGGTGAAGCAGGAATTTTTAACGGACAAGTAACTGTAGTAGTTCAAAACAACACTATTTTGAAAAAATTAATTGATAATATCAAGAAAATTGACGGAATAGACAAAGTTACAAGAGTTAATAAAAATTAGTCTATTTCAAATTAAACTAAACATTATTAACAACTAGTTTATAACTTTAATACTAAGTTTAGTCATTATACTTTTAAACTTCTAAACTAAAATTTATCTTTGCCAAATATGACACTAATTGCTATTGATAATACTAAAAATCAAGAAACTGTAAAAAATGTATTTACAGCTTATCTTGAAACCAAAGGACACCGAAAAACTCCTGAACGCTATGCTATTTTGCAAGAAATTTACAATAGCGAAGAACATTTTGATATTGAAAATTTATATCTCAAAATGAAAAATAAAAATTATCGAGTTTCCAGAGCTACTTTATACAATACAATAGAATTACTTCTTGATTGCGGATTGGTTCGTAAACACCAATTTGGACAAAATCAAGCGCACTACGAAAAGTCCTATTTTGACAAACAACACGATCATATAATCATGACCGATTCTGGAGAAGTAATAGAATTTTGCGATCCAAGAATTCAAACTATAAAAAAAACCATAGAAGAAATTTTTAATATTGACATCAATAGTCATTCATTATATTTTTATGGTACAAAAAAACCGTAGATACGTAGCATTGCAACGCATCTCTTAAAAAATCAGACACGTTGCAATGCAACGTATCTACATAAAAATAAAAAAATGACCGTAGATTTATTATTAGGATTACAATGGGGTGATGAAGGAAAAGGTAAAATTGTAGACGTTCTTACTTCCAAATATGATATTATTGCTCGTTTTCAAGGCGGACCAAATGCTGGACACACTTTAGAATTTGACGGAATAAAACACGTTTTAAGAACTATTCCTTCTGGAATTTTTCACGATAATAATATCAATGTAATTGGAAACGGAGTTGTAATTGATCCTGTAGTTTTTAAAACTGAAATTGATGGTTTAGCAAAATTTAATCTAGATTTAAAATCCAAATTAATTATTTCTCGAAAAGCACATTTAATTCTTCCAACGCACAGATTACTTGATGCAGCAAGCGAAGCATCTAAAGGAAAAGCCAAAATTGGTTCTACATTAAAAGGAATTGGACCAACTTATATGGACAAAACTGGTAGAAATGGAATTCGTGTTGGTGATATAGAACTTGCAGATTTTAAAGAAAAATACCGTGCTTTGGCTAACAAACACGAAGAAATGATAAAGTTCTATGATGTTTCTATTCAATATAATTTACCCGAATTAGAAAAAGAATTTTTTGAAGCCATTGAAGAATTAAAAAAATTAGATTTTATAGATAGTGAAGAATATTTGCATCAAGCACAAAAAGCAGGAAAATCAATTCTTTGCGAAGGTGCACAAGGTTCTTTATTAGATGTGGATTTTGGAACTTATCCATTTGTAACTTCATCTAATACTACTGCTGCTGGTGCTTGTACAGGTTTAGGAATTGCACCAAATAAAATAAAAGAAGTCTACGGAATTTTTAAAGCATATACAACAAGAGTTGGAAGCGGACCATTTCCTACAGAAGATTTTGAAGAAGCTGGCGATTTAATGGCAAGCGTTGGAAACGAATTTGGTTCTGTAACAGGAAGAAAAAGACGTTGTGGTTGGCTAGATTTAGTGGCTTTGAAATATGCAATTCAAATTAATGGAGTAACTCAATTAATGATGATGAAAGGTGATGTACTTTCCGGATTTGAAACTTTAAAAGTTTGTACATCTTATAATTATAAAGGAAATACTATTCAACATTTACCATACAATATTGAAGAAGAAAATGTAACACCAATTTATTCTGAATTCAAAGGATGGCAAGCTGATTTAACCGGAATGACAACTTACAATGAACTTCCAAAAGAGTTAAAAGATTATATAGAATTTATAGAAAAAGAAGTTGAAGTTCCAATAAAGATTGTTTCTGTTGGACCAGATAGAAAGCAAACCATTTTGAAATAAAAATTAAAGGATTTACAAATTTTGTGAATCCTTTTTTTATATCTGTTTGATTTAAATAACTAATGTATATTTGAAACACTAAACTCTGCGATGGTTTTTAACCTTGCAGCGAATAAATTAATATTTATAATCTAAAAAAGTTTGGTATTTAATTTTTACAGAATTAATTCAATTATTAACTTTTTAAATTTGACTGCGAGGTTAAAAACCATCGCAGAGCATAATTTAAAAAACAAATGTATATTTGAAATATCAAAAATCAATTTCTTGAAAAAACAGTACATTTTATTTTCTTTCTTATTTACTTTATTTTCTTGTAGAACAGATAGAGGAAATCAAGATGCTGGTAATTATCCTTTATATTCAATATCTGGAACTAAAATTTTAAATTCAGGAATTCCTAAACAATTTATTGGAGCAAACGCCTTGCACACATTTGGTGGAGAAAGTAATGACATGAATTCTTGGAACCTTGATATTGTTAGAGAATTTGTTGGAAACATGAACGAAAATCCAATTTCTGGTAGCACAATTCAAGATTCTAATGGTGCTTTTTTACATTCACTTCAAGATATTGTAGACAATAATAGATTGAATAATAAAGTTACTATTCTGTGTGCTTTTGGCTGGAACGGAACCAATGAAACTATGTTTACCGGAAAAAGACCAACTCAAACTTTTTGGTGGAATGATTATAAACTAAAACTTGAACAATGGGCAATTCATTTTAAAAATCAACCCGATGTTTGGCTAGAAGTTTGGAACGAACCATATCGATATGACAGAGCAGATGGTTATACAGATGAAATTTGGCAAAGCGATATGAATCAATTAGTTGACGTCATTAGAAGTTCAAATAATGAAAATATAATTTTAATTCCTTGTGCAGAACAAGGTCAAGATGAAAGTGTTCTTATAAATAAAGGTGCTGTTTTTTTAAGCAATAAAACCAATATATTATTTGATGTTCATGCTTATGAAAAATGGCTCTTGGTTAATGATGCAATAGTTGAAACTCGTCTTCAAAATTTAAAAATAAATAATTTACCAATAATCTTTGGAGAAATTGCACCAATGAATGCTAGCGTTTTAATGAATACGCAACCGTTACTTTCTAAAATTCACAATCGCGGTTTATCAGTTTGTGCTTGGCTTTGGAAATATGACGAAAATGATACTGATGCTTTATTAACATCAACTGGTTTATCTAATGATACAGCTAATAATAATTGGGGAAGTATTTATAAAAGTTTGAGTTTAGATAGTCGAAATCCTTGATGTATCAAAATTTGTTAAACTCCTTAACATCACTTATCAAAAAAGTATCCTCAGATTTGATTACTTTTATTTCTCTTAGGTAATCTATTTTAATATGTGTATCGCTTAAAGTTACATCAAATAGATATTCATTTTCAATGGTACTCTTTAAAGATTTACAATTGATAACTTCAATTTTACCCCAATCTTGTCCAGAAATTAAAAATCCAGAACCAATGCCAGCATATTTTGTGTCATACTTGTCTTTCCATTTCTTTTCAAAATCTTCAAGTGTCAATGCTTCATCTGTATCTAAATCAACATTAGTAGCTTCGGTTTTATATTCTTCATAAGATTTAGTTGTTATTCCGTTCATTGTAGGAAAATCTTCTTTAAAATAAGAATCAATAGTTTTTAAAATCCATTTCTTTGCATTTTCTTCTTCATTAGTTTCTAAATCTTCAGTTTTTAGCTTTTCAGTTTGATTTTTTTCATCATTTAAACTTGTTGATTTTTGTTCTTTCTGACAAGAATTAAGTAACAATATTGCACTTAATAATGGAATTAGTTTTTTCATAAGTTGTGTTTTTTTATTTACAACTTAAAAATAAAACTCTCACTTGCTTGTAAACTAACCTTCACAGAACCTTCACCATTTTCTACTTTCAAGAAAGTTTCACTTCCATACAATTGATCTTTTAATGGATAATTTCCATCTTTTAGTTTCCAATTTTTAATAACATTAGCTGGAATTTTTAATCCAAAACTACTGTTCGTATCTGATGAAAAATTAGTAACAATGATTAATTTTTCAGTTGCAGACCAACGCACATAAGAATATAATTCTTGATCATAATTGGCAGTTTCTTTTCTGTTTATAGTTTGAATTTCTTCAAATTTTCCCATTAATGCTGAACTGTTTTTAGTGAAATTTAATAACCGTTTGTAAAAATCTCTTAAATCTTTTTCACTTTGTGATAATTTTTCTCCATCAAATTTTCCTGTATTCATCCATCGTTGGTGGTTTGGAACTCCTATATAATCATAAATTGAAGTTCTAGAATGTGTTCCAAAGCCAGCATTTTCATTTCCTGCTTCGCCAACTTCTTGACCAAAATATATCATTGTTGGCGATGTTCCAATAGTTGCCGAAACTACCATTAATGGCTTTCCTTTTTCTGGAGTTCCAGCAAATTCTGGACTTGCCAATCGTTGTTCATCATGATTATCTAAAAAATGCAACATATGATGTTCAATATCAGACAATCCTTTTTGAATTTCAGATAATCCATCAGGATTTTTCTTTCCGTGAATAATGTCTTTTAAATAATCATAAGTTTCTACTTTATCATACAAATAATCCATTTTACCAAACTTAATATAATTTCTATATTCCTTTGGATTGTAAACTTCGGCCAACAAAAAAGCTTTTGGGTTTTTCATTTTTATTGCCGAATTCATATAACTCCAAAACTCATAAGGAACCATTTCTGCCATATCATATCTAAAACCATCAACTCCTTTGGCAGTCCAATATAAAGCAATATCTCTAAATTTTATCCAAGAACTTGGTACACTTTTTCCTTTCCAAAACTCGTAATGTTCTTTAATCGATTTAGTATCAAAACCTGCTGGTAATTCAGTAAAATCTTTGCTTCCATCTGGTTTTATTCCATAATTTACTTTTACTGTTTCATACCAATCATTAATGTCTGGTTTTGCCATTCTTGAACCATTTCCTGTCCATTTTGCAGGATTTTCATTAAATTTTCCATCAATCAACGAATTGTTTTCTCCATTTAATGGTTTATATTTATCTGATGTTGGCACTTGAAATGCTTGTCCCGGAATGTAATAAAAGTTATTATCTCTTGTATATTCAACATTCACATTATCATCAGCTCCAAAATCTTTAATTCCAACAGGATTAGACTTTCCTTCATATTTTCTAGCAATATGATTGGGAACAATATCAATTATTAATTTCAATCCGTTTTTGTGAGTTCTTGTAATTAATGCTTCAAATTCTTGCAATCTATTAGCTGGATTAACCGCCAAATCTGGATTTACATTATAATAATCTTTCACTGCATAAGGCGATCCTGCTCGACCTTTCACAACCTCAGGATCATCATTAGAAATTCCAAATTTGGTATAATCATTCACCAATGCGTGATGTGGAACACCTGTGTACCAAATATGTGTAACTCCAAGATTTTTAATTTCGGTTAATGCTTTATCTGTAAAATCATTGAATTTTCCAACTCCATTTTCTTCAATTGTTCCCCAAGGCACATTGTTAGTATTTGTATTTCCAAATAATCTTGTAAAAACTTGATAAACTATTTTCTTCTTTTCCACAACGGCAACTTTTTTGGTTTTAGATTTATATTTTGATTTTTTTATTTGAGCATTGGCTGATAATGTCAACCCAATTAATGCTAACAAAAGAACTTTTTTCATAATAAGGTGTTTTATTTTCACTATGCAACAAATATAAAAATTTGAAACTCATTTCTAACATGTAATAAAAAAATCTTAATAACGATATGAGTTGACTCTATTTTCATAAATTTGCTTCAAAATTATATTCCTTGAAAAAACATATCTTATTTATTATCATAATTCTTTTTGAATTTTCGATTGCAGTTGCACAAGAAGCAAGTAAAATAATAATTGAAAATTCAGATTTTTCAGATCTTAACGAAATTGAACTTCCTGGTGCTTTTTTACTCACCGGAAATGTTCGTGCCGTTCATGATGGAGTTGTTTTAACTTGCAATAAAGCATATTATTATAAAGACGAAAATTATCTAAAAGCATTTGGCGATGTTCAAATGGTTCAAGGTGATACTTTGTATATGAACAGTAAATATGCCGAGTATAACGGAAATGTAAAACAAGCTTTTGCCACAGGAAATGTTTCTTTACGTTCACCCGAAATGTCTTTGGTTACAGACACTATAAACTTTGATAGAGTTAGTCAAGAAGCATATTATAATTCTTATGGAACAATTATCAATAAAGAAAACACTTTAAAAAGTAAATCGGGAAGATATTATGTAAACCAAAAAAAATATAAATTTTTAACCGCAGTAACCATAACAAATCCGAAATATCTAATAAAATCAAACCACTTAGATTATTATACCAATTCTGGTCATTCCTATCTTTTTGGTCCATCAACAATTACTAGTAAAGAAAATTTTATTTATACCGAAAAAGGATTTTATGACACCAAAAAAAACAAAGCACATTTTGTAAAAAATTCTTATATAAAATACAACGACAGATTAATAAAAGGCGATAGTTTATTTTATGATAGAAATAGAGAATTTGCATCTGCAACCAGAAATGTAAAAATTACAGATTCTATAAACAAAGCAATAATAAAAGGACATTATGGAGAAGTTTATAGAAATAAAGACTCACTTTTTATTACTAAAAGAGCATCGGTTCGTTATTTAATTGAAAAAGATTCAATGTTTATTCACGGAAAAAAAATAGTTGTTACTGGAAAAGAAGGAAATAGAATAGTTCGTGGTTACAACAATGTCAGATTTTTTAAAACCGATATGAGTGGAAAATGTGATTCTATACATTCTGACCAAAAAAGAGCATTAACACAACTTATAGGAAAACCAATTCTTTGGAACAACGAAAACCAAATGACTGGAGATGTTATGCATTTAATTGGAAATAATACAACCGAAAAACTCGACTCATTAAAAGTTTTAAATAATGCATTTATTATTTCTAAAGACACTATTGGAACAGGTTTTAATCAAGTGAAAGGACAAAATCTTTACGGAAAATTTAAAGAAAATAAGCTCAACGAAGTAGATGTTGTTAAAAACACTGAAGTTATTTATTACATGCGAAATGACGAACAAGAACTCATTGGAATAAATAAAAATGTTAGCAGCAAAATCAACATGATAATTGATGATAAAAGTAAAATTGAAACTATAACATTTTTTAAAGAAGTTGATGGCGATATTTATCCCGAAAAAGATTTACCCGAAAATGCTCGAAAACTTCGCGGATTTATTTGGCGTGGCGATGAAAGATTAAAAACTAAAGAAGATATTTTTCCGCCAGAAGAAGATCAATATCAATCTAAAGCCGAAAAAGAAAAGAAAGCAGAAATGTCTCTTGATGATGTGCCAATGGAAATTCGAAAAGAAACATTGGAATATGATAAGAAAAATCCACCATTGAAAAGTATTAAATAATCAAAAAACTTATTTCTGTTTTTAGAAGTACTATTTAAAATGTAATTTCTAAACTATTAATAACCTAATCTTTCAAACTTGAATCCAGATTTCTTAAAATACCAAGCACAAACATCACAATATCCATTAGGAATGGAAATTTCGCATGCTTTAGGATCTTATATTTATGACACAAACAATAAAAAATATTTAGATTTTGTTGCTGGAGTTTCAGCTTGTTCGCTTGGTCATCAAAACAAACGTGTTAATGATGCAATAAAAAACCAATTGGACAAATATTCTCATGTTATGGTTTATGGCGAGTATTCTCAAAGTCCAGCTGTAAATTATTGTAAATTATTGGTCGAAAATTTGCCTCCAACATTAAACAAAGTTTACCTTGTAAATTCAGGAACAGAAGCTTGCGAAGGCGCATTAAAACTAGTTAGAAGAGTTACAGGAAGAAGCCAATTAATATCTTGTCATAATGCCTATCATGGAAATACTATGGGTTCGATGAGTGTTATGGGATTTGAAGAACGTAAACAAGTTTTTCGTCCATTAATTCCAGATGTTGATTTTATTACCTTTAATAGTGAAGATGATATTCAAAAAATAACCACCAAAACTGCAGGAATAATTCTAGAAAGTATTCAAGGTGGTGCAGGATTCATTCAACCCGAAAATGATTTTTTAGCCAAAATAAAAAAACGCTGCGAAGAAGTTGGAGCATTAATGATAATAGATGAAATTCAACCTGGATTTGGTCGCACCGGAAAATTATTTGGGTTTGAAAACTATAATGTCATTCCAGACGTAATTATAATAGGAAAAGGAATGGCTGGCGGAATGCCTTGTGGTGCTTTTGTTGCCAATGAAAAACATATGGATTTACTAAGTAACAATCCAAAACTTGGTCACATAACAACATTTGGCGGTCATCCTGTCATTGCGGCAGCTTGTCTAGCAACATTGCAAGAAGTGATAGAAAAAGACTATACAAATTTGTCATTAATCAAAGAAAAACTATTTAGGCAGCTTTTGGTACATCCTTTGATAAAAGAAATAAGAGGAAAAGGATTAATGCTTGCAATAATGACAAGTGATGCAGAAATAACAAATCAAGTTATTTTGCGATGTCAAGAAAAGGGATTAATTTTATTTTGGTTATTGTTTGAAGCAAAGGCAATTAGAATTACACCACCATTAACAATATCTGAAGATGAAATTCGTGAAGGTTGTAAAATCATATTGAATGTTATGGATGAGTTAATTTAGCTTAATGTTACAAGTTAAAAAATTAGTTTATCAAACCTAATTAGCAACGTGAAACGTAAAACTTGAAACTTAAAACAAAAAATATTCCTTGTTAATTAAATTGTTAAAAACAAAAACAAAAAAAACTCATATCATCAAGATTATATTTACCTTTATATAAGCTAATCAATACAAAAACAGTATGCAATTAAGCGACGAAGAAGACGACTACCAATTATCATTATCAAAATTTGAATCTATGTTGAAAACCAACAAGGTTCTGTTTTTTGATTCAGAAGAATTTGAAGAAATTATTCTGCATTATCTTGATATGGGAAAAGCAAATTTGGCAAAAAAAGCATTAAAATTAGCTTTAGAACAACATCCCAAATCTACTGGTTTAAAACTAGTTCAGGTAGAAATGTTGGTTTATGAAGACAAACTCGAAATAGCTGAGAAAATGCTAAACGAATTGTTTGCAATTGAACCAACAAACGAAGAAATTTACATTCAAAAAGCTAATATTTTTTCTAAACGAGACAACCACGAAAAAGCGGTAGAACTACTTCAAGAAGCATTACAATATACCGAAGATTATTCAGATGTTTACAACCTAATTGGTATGGAATATCTATTTATGGATAATCTTGAATTAGCAAAAGAAAATTTTATCAAATGTCTTGAAGAAGATTTTGAAGACCAATCTGCACTTTACAACGTTGTTTATTGTTATGAGTTTTTAGACCAAAATCAAGAAGCAATAGATTATTTAGAAAAATATATTGATAAAAATCCTTATGCAGAAATCGCTTGGCATCAAATTGGACGATTGAGTTATGGATTAAAAAAATATGAAGAAGCAATTCGAGCTTTTGAATTTGCAACCTATATTGATGATGAATTTCTTGGAGCTTTTATGGAAAACGGAAAAGCACTTGAGCGTTTAAAACGTTATGATGAAGCAATAAAAAATTATCAACGAACAATTGAATTAGACGATCCAACATCATACGCATTGTTACGAATTGGAAAATGTCATGAAAAATTAGGAAACAAAGCCGAAGCATTAAAATATTTCAATAGAACTGTTCATGAAGATCCACTATTAGATAAAGGTTGGATTGCTATAACAGATTTTTATGTTCGCCAAAAAAATTACAAGAAAGCATTACAATTTGTAAATAAAGCGTTGGCAATAGACAATCAAAATCGTGCTTATTGGAAGCGTTTTGCAACCATAAACAAAGCAATGAATTTGTTTGAAGAAGCCGAATTTGGATATAGAAAAGCTGTTGAACTTGGTGATGTAAACATTGATACTTGGCTTTTTTGGATTGATATTTTGCAATTTTTAGGCGAATTCGATTCAGCAATAATGACTTTACTTCAAGCATCCGAGTTTTTTCCAGAAAGACATGAAATAGAATATCGTTTGGCTGGAATTTATTTTATGCTTAACGAAGAAGAAAAAGCTTCATTTCATCTTAGCAATGCTATGCGATTAAACTATAAAAATAATACGCTAATTGAAGAATTATTTCCTGTTGTGTGGAAACGAAAAAATGTTCAAGATTATATAAAAAAATACAAGAAAAAATAGAATTGTTTTGCAAAAAAATAAAAAATTTGGATTAATCGGTAGAGATATTTCCTATTCATTTTCTAAAAAATATTTTACAGAAAAATTCTCACAACAATTATTTGATGATTGTATTTATGAAAATTTTGATATTTCATCAATAGAAGAATTTCCAAATATTATAAAAAACAACACCAATCTTAAAGGATTGAATGTCACCATTCCTTATAAAGTAGCAATACTTCCGTATTTAAGTTCTATATCCGAGAAAGCAACCCAAATTGGCGCTGTAAACGTAATTCATTTTACAAAAAAAGGAAACCTAAAGGGTTACAATTCTGATTGGTATGGGTTTAAAAAATCTTTACAACCACTACTCCAATCGCATCATAAAAAAGCATTAATTCTTGGCAATGGTGGCGCAGCTAAAGCCATTGGGTTTGCTCTTGAAAAAATGGGTATTTTTTACACTTTTG
>NZ_JAYVFH010000105.1:0-3513 GCF_043773265.1 Flavobacterium sp.
TAAGTCGTCTTTGGTTTCGTCAACAGCATACTCTTCAAGATTGTAACTAGAATCTAATTTTTCTGATTTCAAATCGTCTAAATGAGCATTCATTTCTGATTTTCTTTTTTCGAAAAAAGTTTTTATAGTATCTGGAGATAACTTAATTTTAAACAATAAATAAATTATTAATCCAAAAACTAAAACTAAAAATGTTCCAATTTTACCTATATAATCTTGAAAAAATAAATTCATTTCATAACCAATTGTTCCGCCAAGTTCTGGAATAGAATTTGCAAAAAAACCAAACAAAATTGATAGTATAATAACACCAAATAAATCCCAAAACCAAGTAGTTTTTAGTTTTTTTAATGGCAATTCTAAAATTAAAAAAGCTCCAGTTATGAAGAATAATTTTACAAACAAAAAAGAAGCCGCACCAAAACCTTTAAAAATAAAAAAATCGGCAAGGTATGCTCCAAATTTACCTAACCAGTTTGTTGCTGGTTTTGTTCTGTCAGCAACTTCATTAACAACACTTTGATCGCTTTGACCATGAATAAAAAAAGATACAAATGCTATTAATAAACCAATAGAAAACAAGCATAAAAGACAACCCAAAACTACTTTGTATTGACGCTTCATTTTCAAGGATTTTATTTCTTTAGAATCTGTAGATTTTGTATTCTCTTTTTTTACTGATTTTGCCATTAGATACTATAAAAATAGAAATTTATGTTGTTAGATAATATTAAAATTTTGGAATATAAATAATACAACCAATTGCAATAGCCGTCATTGCTGCAAAGAAAACAGCTCCGGCAGCAATATCTTTGATAAAACCAATTTTTTCATGAAATTCTGGATGAATAAAATCTGCAGTTTTTTCTACTGCTGTATTCAATCCTTCAACTGCAAGAACTAAACCAATTGCCAGGGTTTGAAACATCCATTCTTCTTTAGTAATTTCAAAATAAAAACCTGCAACAATTAAAAATAAAGCAATACAACTTTGAACCATAACACTATGTTCTGTAGTTGCTAATTTTATTGCACCTTTTAATGCAAATCCCATACTTTTAAATCTTCCAGAAAAAAACGATTTATCTCTTTGAAATTCCATAAATATTAAAGTGAAGCCAATGCTGCTTCATAATTTGGTTCATCAGCTATTTCTGAAACTTGTTCTGCATATTTTACAACTCCATTTTCATCCAATACTATTACAACTCTTGAATGTAAACCTGCTAATACACTTTCTGACATTTCTAATCCGTAATCTTTACCAAATTTTCCTGTATTAAAATCAGATAAATTGATAACGTTTTCTAATCCTTCAGAACCACAAAAACGTTTTTGAGCAAATGGTAAATCTCTAGAAATACAAAGTACTTTGGTGTTTTCGAGTTTGTTCGCATCTGCATTAAATTTGCGAACAGAAGTTGCACATGTTCCAGTATCAATACTTGGAAATATATTTAATATCAACTTGCTTCCTGCAAAATCTGATAAAGAAGTTAAGGATAAGTCATTTTTTATTAACTGAAATTCTGGTGATTGCGAACCTACTTTTGGTAATTCACCATTAGTGTTTATAGGATTTCCTCCTAAAGTTATTGAAGCCATTTTTTATGATTTTTTTAAGCATCAAAAATAGGAATTTATTTTGGATAAAGAAATATTGATTAAACTATAAAATTCAACAATTAATATTTGAATTTTATATTTGTTTATTGTAATATTGCAATATTAAATTTTAGTATATTATGGGAGCATCAAAATCAGAATCTTTTTCATTAGAACACAATGAATTGTCAAATTTATTCAAAGCACTTTCGCATCCTGCAAGAGTTGCAATAATTGAATATCTTCTTAAAGTTGACACTTGTATTTGTGGTGATATTGTAAACGAATTACCATTGGCGCAACCAACAGTTTCGCAACATTTGAAAGAACTAAAAAATGTAGGAATCATCAAAGGAAGCATTGAAGGAACTGCAATTTGCTATTGCTTAAATCCAGACACTTTAAAAAAAATTGAATCTTATTTTGCTTTAATTTCTAATAAATTAAAATTGAAATGTTGTTAGTATGAAAAAATTTATAATAAAACATAGAAAGTCAATAATAATAACAATTTCAATCACTGTTTTGCAATTAATTTGGGGTTTTGACCCTAAATTTTGCATCATTAATATAATTTGGTTATTTGTATAATTATGGAAGATAAAAAATCACATTGGGAAAACGTTTTTTCAACAAAATCAGAAAATGAAGTAAGTTGGTTTCAAAAAACGCCTTTAACTTCGTTTCAATTTATTGAAAAATTAAAGTTAAATAAAGATTCAAAAATTATAGATATTGGTGGCGGCGACAGCTATTTTATAGATTCACTTATAGAACTCGGATATACTAATTTAACATTATTAGACATTTCTTCAAAAGCAATTGAAAGAATTAAAAATAGGTTAGGTAAGAAATCTAAGAATGTAACCTTTGTTGTATCTAATATTTTAGATTTCAAACCAAATGAAGTCTATGAATTTTGGCATGATAGAGCATCCTTTCATTTTTTGACCGAGAAAAATCAGATTGAAAAATATGCTGAAATAGTTTCTAATGCATTAACATTTGATGGTAAAATGGTAATAGCCACTTTTTCTGAAAACGGACCAAAAAAATGCAGTGGATTGGATATAACTCAGTATAATGAGCAGAAAATGAATGAAGTTTTTCAAGATAATTTTGAACTTATAAATTCATTTACAGAAGATCATAAAACACCATTTGACACTATTCAAAATTTTATTTTTTGTACTTATAAAAGAAAAAAGTAATGATAAATATTTTAGTTCTTTGCACAGGAAACAGTTGTAGAAGCCAAATAGCACATGGTTTTTTAGAGCATTTTACTGATGGTAGAAAAGTAAAAGTATATTCGGCTGGAGTTGAAACTCATGGTTTAAATCCTAAAGCAATTTTAATTATGAACGAAATTGGAATTGATATTTCACAAAACACTTCTAATAATATTGATGAATATTTAGATGTTTCATTTGATTATATAATCACTGTTTGTGATAATGCTAAAGAGCGTTGTCCTTTTTTTCCAACTAAAGCAATTAAGTTGCATTATAATTTTCCTGATCCTGCAAAAGCTAATGGAAGTGATGAAGAAGTTATTGATGAATTTAGAAAGGTAAGAATGTTGATTAAAACTTATTGCGAAGATTTTATAAAAAAAATTAAACTTAATTAGTTTTTTCTGTTTTGTTTTCATAGAAGCTTCATTTTTATTTATTTATATTATAATATGAAATAATATTTTGTAAATTTGATAAACCAATAAAAGTAAAACATTATGAAAATTGCAATTATTATTGTTCGTGTATTATTAGGATTGATTTTTATTTATGCATCTTTGATGTTTTTCTTCAAATTATCTCCAGAAACGGTCTCAGTTGGTTATGCTAAAGTGTTTGAAGTTGGTCTTATAGCTTCAACATATTTAATTCCGTTAACCAAAATTTTAGA
>NZ_JAYVFH010000106.1:0-26092 GCF_043773265.1 Flavobacterium sp.
ATAAATCGCGTCTCTATATTTTTCTTAATTCATTCCTTTCATATTACCCATCATTCGCATCATGTTTTTTCCTCCTGGACCTTGCATCATCTTCATCATTTTACTCATTTGCTCAAATTGTTTCATCAATTGATTTACTTCTTCTATTTTTCTACCAGAACCTTTTGCGATTCTAGTTTTGCGTTTCATATCAATTAAAGTTGGTTTTTTTCTTTCTATTGGTGTCATCGAATGAATTATTGCTTCAATATGTTTAAAAGCATCATCTTCTATTTCTACATCTTTCATTGCTTTACCTGCACCAGGAATCATTCCAACTAAGTCTTTCATGCTACCCATTTTCTTGATTTGCTGAATTTGAGATAGAAAATCATCAAAGCCAAATTCGTTTTTAGCAATTTTCTTTTGAATTTTTCTAGCTTCTTCTTCATCATATTGCTCTTGAGCTCTTTCTACAAGAGACACAACATCACCCATTCCAAGAATTCTATCAGCCATTCGAGAAGGATAAAAAACATCTATAGCATCCATTTTTTCGCCAGTTCCAATAAATTTTATTGGTTTGTCAACAACAGATTTTATTGATATTGCTGCTCCACCTCGAGTATCACCATCTAATTTTGTTAAAATAACTCCATCAAAATTTAATCTATCGTTGAAAGCTTTTGCTGTATTTACTGCATCTTGACCAGTCATTGCATCAACAACAAACAAAGTTTCTTGTGGCTGAATTGCTTTGTGAACGTTTGCAATTTCGTTCATCATTTCTTCATCTACAGCTAATCGACCTGCTGTATCTACAATTACTACATTAAATCCATTTGCTTTAGCATATGCAATTGCATTTTGAGAAATAGCAACTGGGTTTTTATTTTCAGGTTCAGAGTATACTTCTACTCCAACTTGATCACCAACTATATGCAATTGATTTATTGCTGCTGGACGATAGATATCACAAGCAACCAAAAGTGGTTTTTTATTTTTTTTAGTTTTTAAATAGTTTGCCAATTTTCCAGAAAAAGTAGTTTTTCCTGAACCTTGTAAACCTGACATCAATATTATGGTTGGAGTTCCAGAAAGGTTAATACCTGCAGCATCACCACCCATTAATTCGGTTAATTCATCTTTAACTAATTTTACTAATAATTGACCTGGTTGAAGTGATGTTAAAACATCTTGACCAAGTGCTTTTTCTTTTACGCGAGTTGTAAAATCTTTGGCAATTTTAAAATTAACATCGGCATCAAGCAAAGCACGACGAACTTCTTTGAGAGTTTCGGCAACGTTTACTTCGGTAATTTTTCCGTGTCCTTTTAGGATATGAAATGCTTTGTCTAATTTTTCGCTTAAATTATTGAACATAATCTTATGATTTTCTGAAATTGAAATGCAAATTTAAGCATTTGAAATTGAACTAGGAAAGTATTAGAAATAAAAAAGCCATTCGAATAAACGAATGGCTTCTTACATAGATATAGTAGGTTATTTATTTTATTGAAATTAATTTATCATCATCATTGCTATCATCACCATCATCATGATTATCATCGTTATCATTGTCATTATCATCATCTGAATCATGATTTCCACAATCTGATGTTGCTTCAACAATATTTTCTTCTAGTTGATTATTATTTTCTACAACAATTGTTACTCCACTTGCATCAACAATAGAAATTGGGTAATTAATTGTTACCGAAGTACTTCCTTGAACTGTATCAAGCAATACATATAAATCATGATCATTGTTAATTGTTACATCAACAGGATTTGAATTATTTGTAGTAGAAATAATAAACGGATAAGTTAACGAGATACAGTTAATTCCGTTATCGTCGTCGTCATTACTTTCATCTTCATCATTATCAACATCATCACCTTCACAATCTTCTCTCAATTGATGAAACTGACTGCTGTTACTTACTACAAGTTCTGTAAAGTCAGCATAAATAATTGTTATCGGAAAAACAAATTGTAAGTGATCATAATCGTCATCACTTTCATTTAGCATTGCTAAAACAACATCATAATCAGCTTGAGTTGTTACCACAACTTGTTCTAAATTATTTACAATTATTGTAACAGGCAATTTAATTGTAAAACAACTTGTACTGTCAATAGCATTGTCGCTTGAAGTTCTTTTTTGAGTAACTCTAGACAATAAAGTTTTTAAGGTTGAGTTAGCTGTAATTTTATTAGAACTTGGACTTGCATCATTTTGACAAGAAGTCAAAGATAATAAACAAATTAAACACGCTGCGAATAAGATTTTTGTTAGATTTTTCATAATTTTATTTTATTAGTTATTAATATTTATTAAACATTTTAAAGTAAAAATACCCTACTTTACTATTTAATTTTTAGTAAAATATAAGTAATCTGTTCCTCCATTACCTCCACTTACATCTTTTAGTTTTATTAATGTTGGTGTAAACTCTGTTATTCTCCAATCGTCTTCAAAACTATCAAGTAGTGAACCATCGAAGTTTAAATTTAATTTATTTTCTCCACTGTCAAGATAATTACTCCAATTTCCGTTTATTGTTGTACTTGTTTTTATTGCAGTCACAGTTCCATTTGATAAAAAAGTAAAATTGTAACCATTATAATCACTAGTTTCATCTTCATCATCAAAATAATAGGATACATGCCAAGAACCATTAATAATAATTTCCGAAAAAACAGGATTTCCACCACTTGAAGGTGTATCATTACAATCATCTATAGAATCATCAATACTATCTTCAAATTGTTGATTGTTTGTAATAACTACTGTGTTTCCGCTAGAATTAATCATAGAAATTGGATAATTAATTGCTATATATTGATTACTATTTAAATTTTCTAAAAAATTATATAACTGTGAATTATTATTTAAAGTAAGTGTATTGGCTAGTTGATTGTTGCTATCATAAACATTTATTACAATTGGATAATTCAAGTTGATACAATCTATTTCATCAAAACCATCATCTTCATCACATTGGTCTAATGCATCGTCTAAATCATTAGAATCATTTAAAATTTGTGTAGTAAAATTTTGATATTCAATAGTAATTGGATAAACAAAATTTACAATATCATCGTCGGTAGAAAATTCATCAATTGCATCTTGAACGGTTTGATAATCTATTGTTGATGCGACAACTATATTATTTGAATTTACAATTACAGTAACAGGAAGTCTAACACTAAAACAACTTGTACTATCAATTATATTATCATTAGATGTTGGATTTTGAGATACTCTAGAAATTAAATCTGTAAGTGGTGATGAATTAGTTAAATTTTGAGTTGTATCTTGAACAATCACTACTTCTTCTTTTTGACATGAAAAAAGCAACATCGATAAAATTCCGAATAATATGTATAGTATTGTTTTCATAAATTATTGTTATATGTTAGAAACAAATGAATTAAAATTTACCCTACCTAAATTAAATTAATTAATTACTTTTACAATAGAATTTACAAATATAAAGTATGTCCAGCAATTTAAAATCGGAAGTTTGCAAAGAAAATGTGTTTTCTGATTTTTTTAAAAGTCATGCAAAATCATTGCGTAATTTTTTGATTTACAAATTTGGAAATCAAGAACAAGCCGAAGATATTACTCAAGAAGCATTTATCAAATTGTGGCAAAACTGTGCTGATGTTCCTATTGAAAAAGCAAAAAACTACCTTTATACAATTGCCAATAATTCTTCTTTAAATGTAATTGCTCATCAAAAAGTAGTTTTATATTATAAAAAACATAATAATTTTAATGATAGATCAAATGAAAGTCCAGAATTTTTATTAGAAGAAGCTCAATTTAAAACAAAACTATTAAACGCAATAAACCGATTAAATGAAACCCAAAAAGTTGCCTTTTTAATGCATCGAATAGACGAAAAAAAATATGCTCAAATTGCTGAAGAATTAAACATAAGTGTAAAAGCGGTTGAAAAAAGAATTCATCTTGCATTATTAGAATTAAGAAAAGAATTTGAAAATTTTTAGTAGGGTAAAATAAAAATCAATTGTTTTATAAGTTGTAATAAGAATATTATGGAAGAAAATTACAAATTAGCGAAATGGTTAAATGATGAAATGACTGATGCGGAATTGAAAGAATTTCAATCAGAGTATGACTTTGCTATATTTGAAAACATAAAAAAATATTCATCAGAATTAAAAACTTCTAATTTTGATAGCACTAAAATACTTTCAAATGTACTCTCATCAAAGAAAAAGAAATCAAATGTAATTTCATTAAATTATAATTTGTTCATAAAAATTGCTGCTGTTTTAGTAGTTGGTTTTTGGTTGTTTTATTGTTATGAAAATATATTGACAACTAGTGAGTTTACTCAAAACGGAAAAAAAACAACATTCATATTACCTGATAGTTCACAGGTTGTTTTAAATTGTGGTTCAGAAATAGATTATAAAAAATTTAATTGGGATGATAATAGGAACATTAATTTATATGGTGAAGCTTATTTTAAAGTTGCCAAAGGAAAAAAGTTTCAAGTAAATACCAATTTAGGAAAAGTAATAGTTCTTGGAACTCAGTTTAATGTTAAAGCTCGTGAAAATCGTTTAGATGTTACATGTTTTGAAGGAAGTGTAAAAGTAAAATATAAAAATCAAGAAATCATTTTAACTCCAGGTGAAACGGTTTCTTTTGAAAATAATATAAAAATTATTGAGCAAAATGTTAGTATTCAAAAACCACTTTGGATTGTTAATGAAATAATTTTTGAAAAAGAAAAACTGAGCAATGTAATAGAGGAAATTCAGCGTCAATATAATGTTTCAATTGATATTAGCAAGGTTAATTCTAATCAATTATTTACAGGAAAAATTCCTTCTAATGATATTGATATTGCCTTAAAAACTATTGCAATTATCTACCATTTGAATTATATAAAATCAAGCAATTCTAATTATACATTTGAAAAATAAGATAATAAAAAAGATTTTTTTGTGTTTAGTTATGTGTTTTGTCTTTGTTTTGAGTACTTATGCTCAAGATAAAGACAAAACCGTTTTATTAAAATCTGTATTATTAAAAATTGAAAAAGACAATAAAGTAACCTTTAATTTTATTGAAGATGAAATTGCAATTTTTATGATAATTCCGCCAAGTACAGATATATCTTTAAAACAAAAACTGTTATATATTACCGAAAAAACAAAGCTAAAATTTCAATTTATTTCTGAAAATTATATTGCTGTAATAAACAATAAAAAACTTGATAAACCACTGTGCGGATTTCTTAAAGATGAAATTACAAATCAAGTAATTGAATTAGCAAATATTAAAATTTTAGGCACAAATTACACAACTACTAGTGATGAAAATGGTTATTTTGAATTGCAATCAATCTCGCCAAATGATATTGAAATTACACATGTAAATTATCAAAAATCATTACACAAACCAATTGATTTATACAAAACCAATTGCCTAACATTATTTCTAAAACAACTTACAAATGAACTCGAAGAAGTAGTAACTCAAACTTACTTAACAAAAGGTATTTCAAAAAAAAATGATGGAACTATTGAAATAAAACCAAAACGATTTGGACTTCTTCCTGGCTTAACAGAACCAGATGTTTTTGAAACTTTAAAGCAAATTCCTGGTATTTCAACAACTGATGAAACTATTTCAAATATTAGTGTTAGAGGAGGAACTCATGACCAAAATCTTTTTTTATGGAACGGAATTAGATTGTTTCAAACTGGACATTTTTTTGGTTTAATTTCTGCATTAAATCCAAATTTGGCGCAAACTATCAAAATTACAAAAAATGGAAGTTCTCCATTTTATGGCGAAAGTGTTTCAAGTGTAATTGATATTTCTACTCATAGCACCAAAATCGAAAAAAGCACTGGTTCATTTGGTTTAAACATGATTAACGCAGATGGTTATGCTAAATTTAAAACATCAAAAACATCTAATTTAGAAATTAGCGCCAGAAGATCGCATACTGATCTTACAAATTCTCCAACTTATAAAAGTTACTACAATAGAATTTTTCAAAACACTGCGGTTATTAATCTAAACAACAATGAATTGATTGATTATAATAATGATGTAAGGTTTTATTTTTATGATTTTACAGCTCAATTTAAACAAAAAATAAACTCTAAAATAGATTTGTCATTTGATGCAATTTCAATTAGCAATTTATTAGATTTAAACGAAAGTAAAATAGAAAACGCAGTATTAGTGTCTAAAAGTAGTTGTCTAGAACACAAAACACTTGGTGCAAATGTTGCATTAAAAATTAATTGGAATAAAAAAAATCAAACAGAAATAAATGGTTATGGTTCTTATTATAAAATTACCTCAGAGAATGAATCAATAACTAACAATCAAATATTTAATCAGGAAAATAGCATTTTGGACACAGGATTTCGAATTAAAAACAGTTATCAAATTAATACTAAACTAAAATTTAATAGTGGTTATCAGTTTAATGAAATTGGAATTAAAAATTTTGATCAAATTAATAGTCCAGTTTTTTTAAGACGAATTAAAGATGTTTTAAGAATTCATGCTTTGGTTGGCGAAATACAATATGATTCAGCAAATGAAAAATTAAAAACAGCATTTGGTATTCGTCAAAATTATGTTGAACAACTTAACGAATTTATTTTTGAACCTAGATTTCAATTTAATTATTCTGTTTCTGATTCATTGTTTATTGAAGTTCTTGCCGAAAAGAAAAGTCAATTTACTTCCCAAATTGTAGATTTACAACAAGATTTTCTTGGTATAGAAAAAAGACGTTGGATATTATCTAACAATACAACTATTCCAATAATGAAAAGTAATCAGGTTTCTGTTGGTTTTACTTTTAAAAAGAACAATTGGCTCTTAACATTAGATAATTTTTATAAATCTGTAACCGGAATTACTAGCATGAGTCAAGGTTTTCAAAATCAATTGGAATTTGAAAAAATTAATGGCGATTATACCGTTATTGGCTCAGAATTTCTAATTCAGAAACAAATAAAGCAATTTACAACTTGGTTAAGTTATGCTTACTCAAAAAATAATTACAATTTTGAAAGCTATTCTACACCAATTTTTGCTAACAATTTTGAAATAAATCACACTATTGGAATGGCAATAATTTATGATTATAAAAAACTTAAATTTGCACTAGGTTCAAGATGGTTTACTGGAAAACCAAATACAACTCCTTCAAGTAATTCGCTAGTTTTTCCAACTCCAGAAAATCCACAAATTGAGTATAATACTCCAAACTCATCTAATCTTGATGATTATTTTCAAACCAATTTGTCAGGAAGTTACGGTTTTAATGTTACAAAAAAAGCAACATTAAATTTTGGGCTTTCTGTTCAAAATATTCTTGATAATAAGAGTAGTATTAACCAAAATTATAGAATAAATCAAAACACAAATTCAATTGAGCAAGTTAATACTTATTCATTAGAAAGAACTTTTAACTCATTTATTAGGTATAATTTTTAAAGGAATATGATAAAAAGCTCAACTCTTTTACAATAGTTACATTCTTTCTGGAACTTCAATTCCTAAAAGTTGAAATGCCAATTTTATAGTATCAGCAACTTTTTTAGACAGTTGAACTCTAAATACTTTTTTATCAATATTTTCTTCTCCCAAGATTGATACATTTTGATAAAAAGAATTGAATTCCTTGACCAATTCATAAGTATAATTGGCTATCAAAGCTGGACTATGAGTGTGTGCAGCATTTTGAATTGCTTCAGGAAATAAGGCAATTTGTTTTAAAAGTTCCTTTTCTTTTGGATGCAATTCTACAGCTACATTTTGAGTAGTGTCAAAAGTTGCTTTTCTTAATATTGATTGAATTCGAGCATAAGTATATTGAATAAATGGTCCTGTATTACCAGCAAAATCTACAGATTCTTCTGGATTAAATAACATAGATTTTCTTGGATCTACTTTTAGCATATAATATTTCAAAGCACCAAGACCAATAGTTGTATATAATTTTTCTTTTTCTTCGTTAGAATAACCATCAAGTTTGCCCAATTCTTCTGAAATTTTTTGTGCAGTAGTAATCATTTCTTCTATCAAATCATCAGCATCTACAACTGTTCCTTCACGAGATTTCATTTTTCCAGAAGGCAATTCAACCATTCCATAAGATAAATGATAAAGACTATTTGCCCAATCAAAACCCAATTTTTTTAGAATTAAAAACAATACCTTAAAATGATAATCTTGCTCATTACCAACAGTATAAACCATTCCGCCAACATCTGGAAAATCTTTTACACGTTGAATTGCTGTACCAATATCTTGTGTCATGTAAACCGCAGTTCCATCAGATCGCATTACGATTTTTCTATCCAATCCTTCATCTGTTAAATCAATCCAAACTGAACCATCATCATCTTGAATAAAAATGTCGTTTTTTAATCCATATTGAACAACTTCTTTTCCTAATAAATAGGTATCACTTTCATAATAATTTTTATCAAACGTTACACCTAAATTTTTATAAGTTGTGTCTAAACCTTCATAAACCCATTGGTTCATCATTTTCCAAAGCGATATTACTTCTGGTTTTGCTGCTTCCCAATCTAGTAACATTTGTTGTGCTTCAAGAATAATAGGAGCTTGTTTTTTAGCTTCCTCTTCTGATTTGCCTTGATTTTTTAGAGTTTCAATTTCTTCTTTATAAACTTTATCAAATGCGACATAAAAATTTCCAACCAATTTATCACCTTTCAATCCAGTAGATTCTGGTGTTTGATTGTTTCCAAATTTTTGCCAAGCCAACATCGATTTACAAATATGTATTCCTCTATCGTTGATTATTTGAGTTTTATAAACTTTTTTACCCGATGCTTTAATAATTTCGGCAACTGAAAAACCTAAAAGATTATTTCTAATATGACCAAGATGCAAGGGTTTGTTGGTATTTGGTGAAGAATATTCAACCATAATAGCTTTGTCATTTGCAATAGCATCAATAAATCCATAAGTTGAATTTGTTTTAATTTCATTAAAGAAATTTACATAATATGCATCCGAAATTACGATATTTAAGAAACCTGCAACAACATTAAATTTTTCAACTTGGGCAACATTCTCTACTAAATATTCGCCAATTTTTGTTCCAATTTCTAATGGATTTCCCTTTATAACTTTCAATAACGGAAAAATAACCATTGTAATATCGCCTTCAAAATCTTTTCTTGTAGCTTGAAATTCAATTTTTTCGATTGCAATACCGAATGTAATTTGAACTGCTTCTTTAATACTTGGATTTAGAATTTCTTGTAGTGACATTTTTTTGTTATTAGAGTTGCAAAGATAGAATTTTATTGGAAAATTAAAGTGCAAAATTTAGTTGATTGTAATAAAAAAACTCGAAAATCACTTTCCGAGTTTTATATGAAATATTATTGAAATATTACCATTTGATAATTGCACTTGCCCAAGTAAATCCGCTACCAAATGCTGCAAGAACTATAGTGTCACCAGATTTAATTTTACCTTGTTCCCAAGCTTCTGTTAGTGCAATTGGTATTGATGCTGCGGTTGTGTTGCCATATTTTTGAATATTATTAAAAACTTGATCATCTGTTAATTTAAATTTTTGTTGAATAAATTGCGAAATTCTCAAATTGGCTTGATGTGGAATTAACATATCAATATCAGAAACTTCAAGATTATTGGCTTGTAAACCTTCGTTAATTACTTCGCTAAAACGTACTACGGCATTTTTAAAAACAAATTGACCATTCATGTGCGGAAAATAACTTTCGTCTTCTGGATTATTATCTGCAATAATATCTGTAATCCATCTTCCTCCCATTCCTGGAGCTAAAACCGCCAATTCTTTAGCATGTTCACCTTCAGAGTGTAAATGAGTTGATAATATTCCTTTGGTTAAATCTTCTTCACGCGAAATAATTGCAGCTCCAGCACCATCACCAAAAATTACAGAAACTCCACGACCACGATCTGTCATGTCTAATCCTAGCGATTGCACTTCTGACGCAACAACTAGAATATTTTTATACATTCCGGTTTTAATGTATTGATCTGCAACTGATAATGCATAAATAAATCCTGAACATTGATTTCTAATATCTAATGCTCCAATGGTTTTCATACCCAATTCTTTTTGCACAGAAACTCCTGGTCCAGGAAAATAAAAATCTGGTGAAATTGTTGCAAAAACTATAAAATCAATTTCATCATTAGAAAGTTTTGATCGTTCAATTGCAATTTTGGCAGCTTTAACTCCCATTGATGTTGTAGTATCTTCACCACGAACTATATGTCGTCTTTCTTTTATACCTGTTCGTTCTTGTATCCACTCATCATTTGTATCCATGAGTTTAGATAAATCATCATTAGTAACTATATTGTCAGGAACATAAAAACCTAATCCTGATATTTTTGAATGATACATATATTAAATATTTAGCAAAATTGATAGTACAAACTTAATCATCTTTTAAAAAAGACAATCTAATATTGGCTTAAATTTTAGATTTCATAATTAATAAAGGTATTAAAAATAAAAAAACCAGTTTACAAAAAACTGGTTTCGTTATCCTTAAAATATTGATTAAACTGTTTGGTCATCAACAGTTGCATCTGGTGCATTTTTTTTCACAGACTCAATTCCGTTTTCTCTAGAAGCTACAGTTTCATACATTTCACTATTTCCAATTACTTGACCATTTCCTGCTTTTAAATTAAAATATGGTTGTCCACTTTTAGCTACTAATCTGTCAAATCTATCATCATCTTGTGAATTTTTTCTAACAGATTCAATTCCGTTATCGCAAGAAGCTTTTGTTTTATATCCTTCACTAGCCAGGATTGTTTGACCATTTCCAGCTTTTAAATTAAATTGAAATTCACCGTTTTTTCTAGTTGTAATTACAAATTTTCCCATGTTTTATAGTTTTTGTTAATTGGTTTAAAGAATTAAAATTATATAATTATTTTGTTTCAAGCAAATTATTTAATAATTTTTCTAACTTCCTCTAATATTCAAACCTAGATAAAGCAAAAATTCTTCAATAGATTTAGGTTGGTGTTTTTGTTTACCATTTTGTTTTCTGAAATTTGCTATAATAGTTTTACAACATCTGTTACTTTTACCCTTAATTATTAGAATGTCTTTAGTGTAGATGCAAAGTCGGTTCAGGCAAGATTAAAAGTTAATAATTAAAATATGCTTATTATAGTTTAGTCAAGGTATAGTCGGCTTTAAGTCGGCTTACTGTTATTATTTAGCTTTTTTAATAAAAAGGCAAATTATTGCTTAAAGGTTTTGATTTTAACGCAAATGCACGTTTGCAAAGTGTATTTTTCACCATTTGTTTTTAAATACCTCAAATGGTGAAGTAGAGATTTCTAATTTTATACCTTTGAAGCAATTGCACTATCACCTACAAGTTTTCCAGCTGGAACTGGTATTCAACTTTTTTTGTTGTTGGTTTCCTTTTATAAGAGGTTAATTGTGTTCAATATTCGTTGTAAAACGAAGAATATAATGTGTTAAACATGCTGGAAGTGCTTTAATTAATTCGTTTTGTTGGTTTTTACTCCTGATTTATTGGGAGTTTTTTTTTTATAAAATCACGTAATTATACGCATTTTTATGTGTTTTATTATGTTTATTATTGTAGTATTAATTTTGTTATTAAGTTTTTTTTACTTGTTATTATTTTGTTAAAATATATTTAGTAGCTTTATAAAATAAAAATTACATTATTAGAACTTTAACATAAATGTACGCATTTTGCTTACTTTTTGTTGGATTTGCTTTTTTACATTTGAAAAATATATTAAAATTTTAAAACCATGCCTATTATGAAACAGAAAATTTTACTCTTTGTCTATTTTACAGTAACATTTACTTTTGGACAAACAATTGATCATATTCAATTTGAATATGATGCGGCAGGAAATCAAGTAATAAGAAAAACTATTGATATTCTTCCTGGTAGATTTTCAAATGACACTATTAAAAATATAAAAGATTTAGTAGAGAATGATTTAATAAAAACTGATTTATATGATGATATAAAATACTATCCAAATCCTGTTTTAGAGGAATTGTATATTACTTGGAATAGTATTGAGCAAAACAAAATATCAAAAATTGAATTGTATTCAATGAGTGGTCAATTGTTAAAATCCGATTTAGTAAAAAATAACACTAATAATGTAGTCGTTAGTTTTAGAGATTATCCGCAAGGTTTTTATACAATACTCTTAGTATGTGTTAATGGCGAAAGAAAATCATTAAAAATTGTAAAAAAATAAGATTATGAAATTAAGATATTTACTTATAGGATTATTATTTGTTACCAATGTTTTTTCTCAAAATTATCATGATACTCAAGGAAAGTTGCAAATTTCAAACACAGGACAGGCAACTTACACTTTACCAATAGCAATGCCTCCAAGTCTTCAAGATGTTGGACCAATAATTAACCTTAATTATGTTAGTGGACAAATGGGTGGATTAGCTGGACAAGGATGGTCTATTAATAGTATTTCGGCTATAACCCGAATTTCGACAAAAAAAGATATTGATGGATTTATTGACGGTGTTGATTTTGATAATAATGATAAATTAGCACTAGATGGACAACGCTTAATTTTAAAAACCGGAACATACTGGTCTGATGGATCAGTTTATGAAACCGAAGTTCAAAGCAATACAAAAATTGAATTAGTTGGTAGTGGTGCTTCAATGTATTTTGTTGTTACTACACCAGATGGCTCTAAAACATGGTATGGGAATTATGGAGCAATGAATGGAATAGATTTAACTGCCTATTATATTGTTAGGTTTGAAGATATTAAAGGAAATTATATGACCTATCATTATAATAAACCTACTGGTGTAAGTCTTTGTATTGGCGAAATTAGATTTAGTGCAAATATCAATGGTATAACTCCTCAAAATAAAATAAGGTTTCTTTATGATTTAGCAGGCAGAACAGAAAATACTTTTCTTAATAATATTAGGCATGTAAAGGATTTAATTATTAGGAAAATTGAAGTTTATACTTCTAATTTATTGTTTAGAGAATATCGATTAACCTATACAAGAGATTTGCAATTGGGTTATGATAAACTTACTCAAATACAAGAGTTTAATGGTGCTTTAGAGCCAGCCAATCCTATTGTGTTTGAATATAAAAATACAGAAAGCACCAACCTTAATTCAGATACTACTAAAAGTTACACAAACGACATTGATTTTACCTCAGTTGCAACAACTGGTGATTTCGATGGTGATGGTAGATTGGATTTTATTACAAACAAAGACTTGTTTACAAAAGCATTTGAAAACACTACAGGAAATGCACCTTTAAATGTTGCCTATTTAGATAAAAAAAAGTTTTCAATTACTACTTTAAATTCAAATAAGTTAAATCAATTTAACTCGATAGTATCCGTAAAACCAACCGCAACAAATTCAGAGTTAATAGTTTATAGCTTAGAAGGTGGTGTTTTAAATTATAAATATACTAAAGCTTTAAACTTAAATAATACTTTTACAACATCAGCAACTCAAGTAAATGAATTAACTACACCAAGTCAAATTGTAATCGATCAATTATTAAATTTCGGATATTTTACTCAGACTGGGAATACATTTTTATACAATTTAGCGATTAATTCACTAAACTCTCAAAATACACAATTATTAGGTTGTGAAGATGATATTAAACTTAATGGTTTAAAAGATTCTACTGAATATTTAGAAGGCGATTATAATGGGGATGGCATAAGTGAAATTATTATTGTAAATTCTATAAATGAGATACATAATCAAAAAACAACAACTTATCCCGACCCTAATTACAACAATTGTAAAGTAACAATTACTGCAGACAGTTATGAAAGTTTTTTATTAGACATGAATCCAAATACTTCCGCTGTATTGGGAAGTATTGGATTGATAAATTTGAATACAGATGCATTTAGTCATAAACATAAAAAATTTGTTTCAGATTTTAATGGTGATGGAAAATCTGATGTAATGGTAATTAAAGATGATAAAACATATACTGTTTTTTCATTTAAACAATTGCTTAATGCACCATGGATTGAAATGGAAACTATTGGTAATGGTTCTCTAAATGCTTATTCTAAAACCAAACAAATTTTATTGGGTGATTATAATGGTGATGCTAAAACTGATGTTATGCTGCCTGACACAGAAGGAGGAGAAGGTCATACCACATGGCATATTTATTACAGCAACCCGAATCCTTTAGGTGGAAATTTTTTTTATGAAGAAACACACAATATTGTTGAATATAGACCCAACACAAATGGGGATTATAGCACACAAGTTCACGTAAGCAGCTACTATGCCCTAGATGTTAATAAAGATGGAAAATCAGACATGGTGAGAGTTTGGAGAAATAGGTATAAGCCATCAGGAACCTATAATGACCATGATACCCAATGGAGGGTAACATCCTTTATTAATAATACAGGTAATATTAGTCTTCTTTATGGGGCTAAATTTACACCAGACTACGAATCGCCTTGTGTTCAACTACCATTTCCAGATTGCAACCATACTGATGGTACCCCAGAAATTTCAACCCCTATTGCATCACCATTTAAGTATCAAGGTGTAAATAATGAATTGATAATGGTAAACAATCATACCAATAAAATTACTTATATTAAGTTTTTTAAAGATGTTTCAGAAGATATTTTATTAAAAAAAGTAACTTCATCCGGTGGAAATATTGTTGATGAAATATTTTACAAAACAATGGATACTTCAACATTAAATAATGATATGGGAGGTTTATCTGAATTTTATTCTTCTTTAAATTCTTTAAACTATCCATTTGTTGAATTGAAAAAATTACCGACTTTTAATTTAGTTAGTACTATTAAAAACACAACACAAGGAGTTGTAAAATCTCAAGATTTTAGGTATCATGGTTATGTAGCAAACATGGCAGGATTGGGTGCTATGGGATTTAATAAAACTGCTAGAAGTGCTTGGTATTCTAGCCCAATGGCTAAAAGAATATGGAGTGTTATTGAAAACGATAATTATTTATACCGTGGTGCACCCTTAAGAAGTTATTCTCAATTGCTTAATGATGGTACTGCATTTTCTTTTGTTAATTCAACATCAACATTGCCTTTGGGAGTACTAAATACTACTGTATCAAGCTTTAACTATTCTACCACAAATAATGTTTACAAAATACTAGTAAATAATCAAATTACAACTGATTATTTAACTAATGTTTCTAACATTAAGCAATACACGTATGATCCACTTTATTTATTGCCAACAAAAACAGTAAGTAAAAATTTATTGTCTGGAGTTGAACAAAGTAGTACCACAGTTGATAATGAATATGATACAAATGCATTAGGGACTGGTTTTAATTATTATATTGGAAGACCAAAAAGAATATTAACAACAGTTTCGGCTTATAGTAGCGCACAAACTACAGAAGAAAAATTTACTTATACTAATAATTATTTGACTAAAACAGAGAAAAAAGGAGCAACATTGGATGCTGTTTTTATTACCGAAAATTTTGAATATGATATTTATGGTAATATTATTAAAAAAACATTAAGCGCACCTGGATCTACACCTATATTGGTTCCGAGAGTAACGGAATATACCTATGATGCATCACAACGATTTGTTAAAACTGTTAAAGATGTTGAAGGTTTAATTAGTGAAAATATTTCATTTGATTCCTTATATGGTTTAGTGAAAGAAAGTAAAAATCCGTTTGGGCTTATTACACAAAGTTTTTATGATTCTTGGGGAAAAAGAATAAAGATTACCGATTATTTAGGAAAAAGTGTTGATTATACCTACACAAAATCTGGAACTTCTTATACTACTACAGAAACTGGACAAGATGGTAGTAGTAGTGTAATTATTGCAGATGCTTTGGGTAGAACAATTAAAACTGGCTCTAAAAATATAGATGACACTTGGTCTTACGTAGCCACTGAATATGATTTTTTAGGCAGAAAATTTAGAGTAAGCGAACCTTACTTTGGTGCTACTCCAAGTTTATGGGAGCTAACCGAATATGATGATTATAGCAGAACCATAAAAAGTAATGCAGCAACTGGTATGATTACTACTATATCATATTTAGGATTAACTGTTTCAGCATCAAATAGTTTTAAGACAACATCATCAACCAAAAATGCTAACAACCATATGGTTAATGCTACAGATCCTGGAGGCACAATAAATTATACTTACTATCCTAATGGCTCATTGAAAACTTCTAATTATGATGGTACAATATTATATATGGAATATGATGGTTATGGAAGAAAAACATTATTAAGTGATCCATCGGCTGGAATTTATAAATACAAATACACAATTTTAGGAGAACTATTAGAAGAAGAAACTCCGAAAGGAAAAACTAATTACACTTATGATAATTTTGGAAAACTAACTAATAAAGTTGTTACAGGATTAACTGTTAGCGAAAGCACCAACATATCTACCATTTATAACTATAACAGTATAACCAAACTACTAAGCAGTATGACAGTTATAAACCCAAATGATGGTAATTCAACTTATACTTATGACTATACTTTAACAGATAAACGACTTTGGCAAACAACTGAAACAACACCTTATGCTACGTTTATTAAGCAAGTAACCTTTGACGATTTTGGTAGAGATTGGAAAATATCTTATAGTGGAACCGAAACAAGTACCTCGAAAAATTCGACAAAAAAAATAAAATACAGCTATAAAAATGGAGAAAGCTGGATAATTTCTGATGATGTAAGCGGTCAGTTATTATGGCAATCATCAACCGTTAGTGAGCGTGGACAATTGAAAACTGGATTGTATGGTAATGGTATTGATGTTAAAAACACTTATGATGCTTATGGTTTTCCTGTTCAAAATAAATTTGATTATTTAAATAATACTGTTGGTGCAGGTGGCACTATTGGTTCTGGCGAAATTGTAAATATATTCACTCTTGATAACGCTTTTAATCCGCAACGTGGTAATTTAAACTTAAGAAGTTCAAGTTTGTTTAATACAATAGAAACTTTTGAATATGATAACTTAGATCGATTACTCAAGTGGTATTCGCCATCAGAAGTCATTCAAAATTTGCAATTTACTACTACTGTTGAAGGATTTACTGCTACAACTGGTGCTGCAATAGCATCAGTAACAGGAAAATTAAGAATAACTGCAACGCCTGCTAGTGCTGGTGCACAAAAATTAGTTTTTACAAATGCACCCATTGGAACAAAGTTTACAGTTACAGCCACAATAAATAAAAGTACAACTGACAAAATTAGAGTTACAATAGTTGAACAAAACCCAACTACACTAGCCACTATAATTGTTGATTTAGGATTGGCCAATGAAGGTGCATTTAGTGCCAATTATCAAGTTAGTACCTATAAAAATATTTATTTAAAATTTGAAAAAGCTGCAACAAGTATTGATGTTGGAGTATCTAAAGTTTTTCTTGTAGATAATGTAGTTTTTACAAAAATAAATTCAGATGAACAGCAGTATGATAACAAAGGTAGAATAACACAAAGTAATATTGGAAATTACACTTACAATGCAACAAAACAATACCAAAATTATCGAGTTGCTTTAACACCAGCAGGCGTAGAATATTATAATTTACGCCAACTTCAAGAAGTTTCTTATAATGCATTTAAAAGCCCGATACGAATTAACGAGCAAGGAATAGATAAAATAAATTTTGCGTATAATACTTTTCAGAATAGAAGCACTATGTTTTATGGTGGCTTGCAAGAAGACAAATTATTGCGTGCCAAACGAAAACACTATTCTGCTGATGGTAGTATGGAAATAAAAACCAATGGTACTACCATAGAATTTATTACCTACATTGGTGGTGATGCCTACAGTGCACCAGTAATTTTTAAATCAAATGGAGCCACTGCCCAAGAATATTTATATTTGCACCGAGATTATTTGGGTAGTATTGTTGCTATAACCAACCAAGCTGGAGCAATAGTTGAAAAACGACATTTTGATGCTTGGGGCAATGTTGCAAAAGTTCAAGATGGCGCAGGCAATAATCTAGCAGGATTAACCGTTATAGATAGAGGATATACCAGCCATGAACATTTGCAGAGTGTAGGATTGATTCACATGAATGGTAGGTTGTATGACCCTAAAGTACATCGTTTTTTACAGCCCGATAATTTTATTCAAGATCCTACTAATACACAAAATTATAATCGTTATGGTTACGTTCTTAACAATCCTTTAAAGTATAGTGACCCGAGTGGAGAATGTATTTTTGCTGCCATATTAATTGGAGCTGGTATTGCTGCATTAACTTACAGCATTACAGCATTATATGCCGATGTGCCTTTTAGCTTAGGTGGTTTATTTCAAGCTTCTTTAATGGGTGCTATTAGTGGTGCAGTAACTTTTGGAATAGGTATGGTGCATCTTGTATACAAAATTTAACTATTAGGGCAACTTATCAAGCACTTGCACATGGAGTATCTCAAGGTGTTATGTCAGGAGTACAAGGTGGAGAGTTTTGGAGTGGTTTTGCTAGTGGAGCTTTAAGTAGTATCGCAAGTAGCGTATGGAGTGGTGATAAATCTTTTAGTACAGTAAATGATATAACAACTGAAACGTTTCACAAAGGTTTAAGTGGTGCATTAGGAATGAATAACAGTTTAGGAACAATTGCCTTTGGTACCATTTCTGGCGGTGCAGGCGCATCAATAACTGGTGGTAATTTTTGGCAAGGTGCAGTTACTGGGCTTGTGGTTAGTGGGCTGAATCATGCGATGCATGATGGAGACCAAGAAGAGCCAAAGCAGAAACCTAAAGTAAAGAAATTGACCTATCAAGATGATATGAACCAATTGCTTGAGTTTAATAAATTTTGCCTTGAATCATATGGCTATATAACTGGAGCTGTAGAATTATCAGCTGTTAAATGGGGAGTTCTTTCATTAGGAGTAAAAAGTTTATTTTCAGTTGGAACAAAAAATTTAATACCTGAGGGAAAATTAGGAAATCATTTGTTTAAATCAGTTAGGGATGGTTTAAAACTATCCGACAATCCAGCGAATAGAAATTTAATTACCAAATTATCTAATGGAAAAAGTTTAGGGACAGATGCATTTGGAAAAAGTTGGTATGCAAAAAATTTTTATGGACCAGAAGGAAATGTAATGCAAATTTTTTCTTATACACAAAATGGTATTATAAAAGGAGCTGGAATTAATTCTACTCCTATAAATTTAATAAAAACATATGGATTAAAATAAATAAATAAATATGAAAATGATTTCGAGATTTACAATTACTGATAAAGAAGGATATTATGCTTTAATGTATATGTTAAAAGCATTTTGGGAAAACTCTGGTTCAAATGATTTAACTGATATTTTAAGTGGAGGAGAATGTTGGGAGTTAGATGTTCCTGCTGATCCAGTTTTTTGGGAATATTGGCTAGAAGCTATAGAAAAAGTTAAAAATGAAGGTAATCCGCCTATAAAAGTATTATATAAATCTATTAAAAATATACCTAAAAAATAGAATAAAATTTTTAAACATATTTTAATAATCACGCTTTCAGACATGTAGAATCTATAGTATTGCATCAAGTTTATACAGTGGTGTAGGATATGAAAATGCTGGATGGCATGGAATAGGTGGTTGCTCAGGCAGTAGTGAGTTGGGAATGGTTATTTTTGGTACCGTAAGCGGTGGTGCTGGTGCAGCAATGACTGGTGGTAACTTTTGGCAAGGCGCAGTTACTGGGTTGGTTGTTAGTGGACTGAATCATGCGATGCACGATGGAGATGAAGATCCACCTAAGAAGTTTAATTTAAAAAGAATTGAAGCAACAAATTCTGATGGACTTACACAAAAACAATATGATAATTTATCAACATTTGAAAAAATGTTTTCAACACCTCCTGGAATAAATGCCTCTTCGGGTTGTATAGAATTAATAGGAGGACCAGCTAAAGGGGTAAAATACCTTGCAAAAATGGTTAGTAAGTATCCGGGTGCAATAGTAAAAGCTGAGCAAATTGGTTCTAAATACTGGAAATATACGGCTGAAGTTTCAGGGTCTAACGGTATGACAATTCATACAAAAATCCTAAATATGAACGGAAAGACTATGAAGTATTTCCACGATAAGTACAATAGTGCAAATAAATTTATGCACAGAGGTTGGACAGAAGGTTCAATAAAAGTGCATCAATGGTGGAACGGAGTAAAGCAATATGGTCAACATTTTTTTCAAAACAGATAAAATATGAAATATCATTTTAAAACATTGCACGAAGTTCTAGAAGCTATTATAAATAGTAATTTCAATCGAAATTTCACATCAATACTAGCAATGGCTTTTATCTATGAAGAAGACGATAATATCCTTTTTGTTCAAGAGAATTTTAATGGATTAGGTTTCTTGTTTGATTTTTTTAATGTTGGTCAATTCGATTTATCAAATGAAGAATTTAAAATTATAGTTAATAAGTTGTCAGAAATTGACATTTTACAATTAGATGTGCTAAAAATTAAGGTGATACTGTACGAAAAAAAAATAGATGAATTAAAAGTTAAATTTGAGAAGAAATACATATCAAATGAAGTTTATAAAAACCAAGTCAATAAATATCTAGACTAATCAAGCTCTATACCATACCCATGACTCCAAATACATTAACAATATATGCTCATGGTGCCCAAAGAGTAACATTTAATATTGAATTTGGTGAAAATAAAATCATTAGTGTATTGAATAGAGATAGTTCAATGTGGAGAAGTTATATGAAAACTGGTAAAAGTTTAAGTATTAATTTGAAATCTTGTTATACTGGAAATACAAAACTTGACTATGGGTGGTCAATTGCTCATGATTTAACAAAAAATCGTGCTAATCTTATTATTCATGCTGCTGTAACTGGCTGGAAATCAACAGAAAATGTTTATGGTGGATATAACATGTTTATGAATGGAAATGTCGTTGGTTGGGATAAAAAAAGATAAAATTATGAAAAAGATATATTATTTATTAGCAATTTTAATGTTAACTTTAATTGCTTGTCATGATGATGAAAAAACAAATTTAGAAAAAGAGCATTTAAATATTTTGAATAATTCCATTAAATTGAGTAAAATTAAAAATAAGGTTATAAAAAACGGTGACATTAAATCTTATAACAAATTAATTTCATATTATGTAAAAAATCAAAATATTAATCACGAATTGTTAACTTATTCAATTTTGATGGTTGAAAAGTATAAATATTATAGAGCATGCAGTTATATTTATATTAGTATTATTAATACTTATAATAATGGTGTTTTTGATGAAGAATACTTTGAAGAATTAAATCCCGAAATAAAAAAAATTACTTTGTATTATCTTAATCTTGGTGCTAGAAATGATAATATTGAATGTCAAATAGATTTGCAGTTTTTATACGAAAAAGGTATAGGCCTAGAAAAAAACAATAAAATTTCTGATAGTTTAAAGATTATAATCAATGAAAAAAATAAAATGAAATAACGATATCGTTGGTATAAACCCAGCTCTACGAAGTATAAAAAACTACGAAGCTCTGCAACGGTCTTTGACCTCACAGCATAATTAAAAAAAAGTAAAATAAATTTAGAATAAACTTGTTAAAGTATTTCTATTTAAAAATTATACAATGTAAGTTTTTTTTACTTTTAATTTAGTTAAAGGATTACTTATATATTAAAAGATTTTGTATAAATTTGTTATTGAAAAATGTGTATAAATTAAATAAAAAATTATGAAAAAAATAATTTTAATTTTGGTAGTATCTATCCTTTTTGGTTGCAGTAGTGACAGTAAAAGCGAAGATGTAGTAATAAATTTTGAAAATATAATTGGTAAATGGTATGTAAAAGATATCATTAGACCTGATGGTAGTATTCAACCCTATACTAATTTATGCAGTACTAAAAGAGATTATTTTGAAGTTTTTCCTTCTAGTAATATTACGTTCTATTCTCAAGGTCCATCTTGTATTACTTATAATCCTTATTATTGTGATGGACTTGTGTTAGATAATGATGGTGTAATGTCTCAGTGTGGAAGTGATCGTTTTGAAGGTACCATAACTAAACTTACCAATAAATTAATGCGGTTTGAATATGATGAACCAATAACTCTTAATGAAAATGCACCAAATGATGGTTTAATAAAGGGACATATTTATACCAAAGAATAACACTATTGAAAAAAATAATTACTATAACCTGTCTTTTTATATTTGCACTTGTTTTTTGTCAACAAGAAGCGAGTGTTTGGTATTTTGGCGAAAATGCTGGATTGAAATTTCAGGCAGATGGTTCAGTTCTTGCTTTAAGTGATGGTATGTTAAACACTACTGAAGGTTGTAGTAGTATAGCCGATAGTAATGGTAACTTATTATTTTACACTGATGGAAGAACCGTTTGGGACAGAAACCATGTGGTTATGCCCAATGGTGATTATAGTAATGGTACAGGATTGTTTGGAGATATATCAAGCACTCAATCGGCAATTATTGTTCCTAAACCAGACAATAATTTAATTTATTATATTTTTACGGTAGATGAACCACACCATACCAATGCAAGTGTTTATCCTACAACCTACACTAGTAGTTATCCTGGTGATGACGGTTATTATCCTGTTACTGATGATGGTCTTAATAATGGCTTGAATTATTCTATTGTAGACTTAAGTGTTACTGGTGCCAATGGAAGTGTTGGCAACATAATTAGTAGAAATAATCATTTAATTACTTACAACACCAATCCTGCTGGTGAAGAAATAAAATATAAATGTTCAGAAAAAATTACTGCTTTAAAAAATGAAGACACTAATGAATATTGGGTTTTAACACACTTTATAGATAAATTTTATTCATTTAAAGTAACCAATACAGGTGTAGTTACAACTCCTATTGTAACACAAATTGGCACTCCAATAAATATTTCTGGCTACAGAAGAAACGCAATTGGATACTTAAAAGCATCTCCAGACGGAACTAAGCTTGCAATTGTTCATACGCAAAATGCTACACTTGTTGGAACAGCAAGTTATGATACAGGAAGAGTAGTCTTATATGATTTTAACATTACAACTGGTCAAGTTACCAATGAAATTGTACTAATAAATTCAGTTTTAGCTTATGGAGTAGAATTTTCACCAGACTCCAAAAAAATTTATGCTACTTACAGAGACATTAATTTGAGTTATATGTTTTTATCTCAATTTGATTTGTTAAGTAGTAACATACCCAGTTCTAAAATTGTAGTTTTTAATAATTTTGATTATCTCTATGCTTTACAATTAGCTCCAAATAATAAAATTTATTGCGCTACAAGTTATGAAAACACAATTGGTGTAATTAATAATCCGAATGATTTAGGAATTGCATGCAATTATGTTAATAATGGTGTTTCGCTTGCCACAGGCACTAGAGTAATTTTGGGACTTCCACCATTTATAACTTCTTTTTTTAATGTTGGAATATTACTTTCAAATCGTTGTGCTGGAGAAGCGTCAGTAATGTCAATAAATACATCGGCAACCTTACTTTCTGCCAATTGGAATTTTGGTGATGGAAGCACTTCAACAGCAATAAATCCAATACATACTTATACTTTACCTGGAACTTATACCATAACTGTTACAGCAACAAGCAGTTCGGGTACAGCAAGTAATTCAAGAGAAATTGTAATTTTTGCACAACCTACAATAAATTCTATAGTTACCTTAAAACAATGTGACGATAATTTAGATGGTTTTAGTGCTTTTAATCTTGAAGAAAGCATTCCATTATTGGTTACTGATGCTACAGGTTTGATATTTAGTTTTTATGAAACTGCAAGTAATGCTCAAAATACTATTGCAGCTATAACTAATGTTACTAATTATACCAATCAAATTGTTAGTAGTGACTTTATATTCGTTAGAGTAGAAAACGGAAATGGTTGTTTTAGAATTGCTCAACTCAATTTATCGGTTTCTACAACCTTATTGCCAAGCACTTTTCAAAAGGTGTTTACCCAATGTGATGATTTGGCGTCAGGAAGCAACACTGATGGTCTTGCAATATTCGACTTTAGTAGTGTTACCGCAGAAATTGAAGCATTATTTCCTCCAGGTCAATTGCTAGATATTAGTTATTATAAAAATGTAACCGATGCTTTAGCAGAAAATAATGCCATTACAACTATTTCTAGTTATAGTAATGTTGGTTATCCTATAACACAAAATATTTTTGTTAGAGTTGATAGTCAGCTTAACAATGAGTGTTTGGGATTGGGACATCATATTACATTAAATGTGGAACGAATTCCGATTATTCAGCCACAAGTTATTCATCATTGTGATGATGATCATGATGGCAGTTATGGATTTGCAACAACTGGTTTACAAACTACCTTATTAAATGGTTTGACAGGAGTTAGTGTAAGTTATACAACCGCAGCTGGTGTTGTTTTGCCAAGTCCTTTACCAAATCCATTTGAAACTGCAACACAAACAATAACTGTTAGAGTTACTAACACAACTACTAAAGCATGTTTTTATGAATCAACTTTAGATTTTGTTGTAGATGATTTGCCAGAAGCATTTGTTTTACCAGTTTCTTTAACCACTACTTGTGATGATGAAATTGAACCATCGATGCAAGATGGTATTTATCCATTTGACACTAGTTTATTTCAATCAACAATTTTGGGCAGTCAAACTGGTATGACAGTAAATTATTATGATGCTTTGGGAAATTTATTAAGTAGTCCTTTACCAAATCCTTTTAATTCTTCTAATCAAAATCTATTGGTAGAAGTTATTAATCCGTTAAATACTGATTGTATAGCTTCACTTTCAATACCATTAATAATTAATTCAATACCATTAATTGTATTAACAGGAAATGAATTGGTATGCAGTGATAATCCAACATTTACTAAAATCATTACTGCAGGATTGGTTGATGAAACCACTATTAGTGATTATACTTATACCTGGTTTTTAGATGGTGTTGCAATTGTTGGAGCAACCAATTATTATTTAACTGTAAATACAGAAGGCACTTATAATGCTGTTGTTTCCAATAGCTCTAATTGTACTGCAACAAGAATCATTGTGGTAACTGCTTCTAATATTGCCACAATTAATACTATTGAAGTTACAGATTTATCAACTTCCAATTCTATACTTATCGCTGTTTCTGGTAGTGGAGATTATAGTTATAGTATTGACGGAATTACTTACCAAGATTTAAATAGTTTTACTAATATATTACCAGGTATTTACACGGTTTATGTTAAAGACAATAACGAATGTGGTATTGCAAGTCAAGAAATAAGTGTTTTGGGTGTTCCTAAATACTTTACTCCAAATGGTGATGGCTATTCGGATTATTGGAATATTAAAGGTGTAAATGAACGTTTTAATTCAGATTCTGTAATTTATATATATGACCAATTTGGAAAATTATTAAAACAAATTAGTCCTTTAGGTTTAGGTTGGGATGGAACGTATAATGGTACAATAATGCCATCACAAGATTATTGGTATTCAATTGCTTTAAAAGATGGCAGCATTATAAAAGGTCATTTTTCATTGAAGCGATAGTATTGTTTTTTTACTACATATCCATATAATTTTAAATGTTTAATTAGTTACTTCGCTTTTGAGAGGATACATGTTTTTTTGGAACACAGATTTAATAAATTTAAATAGTTTATAAATAAAATACTTAAAAATCATTCTACTTCACCACCTTAACCGATTGTCTACCAGTATTTGTATGGATATTCAAAATATAAATTCCATTTGGATAAGGAAAATCAAAAATGTATTTCTTTGTAGAAGCACTTTCGATTTCATCCAATTTTAATTGCTTAATCAATTGACCTGTTGATGAATATAAACCTAAAACTAAATGATCAGTATCAAGAAAATCAATTTCAAGATTCAATTTATCTACAATTGGATTTGGGGAAACTCTTACTTTTAATGGTGTTCTGTCTTGCTCTTGAAA
>NZ_JAYVFH010000107.1:0-32831 GCF_043773265.1 Flavobacterium sp.
CTAAAAAATTATTTAGCGTGTTTAGCATATTTAGTTTTAAATTTATCAATACGTCCTGCAGTATCAATAAGTTTAGATTTACCTGTGTAAAAAGGATGAGAAGTTCTAGAAATCTCCATTTTAAAAACTGGATATTCAACACCTTCGTGTGTAATAGTTTCTTTAGTTTCTACTGTAGATTTAGTTATAAAAACGTCTTCGTTAGACATGTCTTTAAAAGCAACTAATCTGTAATTTTCTGGGTGAATTCCTTGTTTCATTGTGTAAATCTTTTATTTGTTATGAAATAGTTTGTCTTGATGCTTTTGTATAAAAGGTATCGACTTACTAAAACTTTTATTTATTATTTTTAATTTCAGTTTGCAAAAGTACAATATTATTTCTTATTTCAAATAAATACTTTGTTTTTTTTGACATTAATTTAGCTTCACAATGTGTTAAGAATTATTATATTTGTGAATTAATTTTAAACTTATAAATTATGAATGAAGTTATTAAGAAAAATGCCATAAATTATGGATTAATTATTGGGTCGTTTTCAATACTTTTAACTACAATAATATATTCTCTTAACGTCGAGTTATTTTTGTCAGGATGGATTTCTTTTTTTAAAATTACTGTTTATTTAACACTGTTCATTTTACTCTTATCTAAAACAAAAAAAGAGTTAAAAGGAATATTCACTTTTAAAGATGCTTTTACAACTTATTTTATTGCATCAGTAATTGGAATCTTATTGGCTACATTATTTGAAATTATTTTATTCAATCTAATTGATCCATCTTTAAAAGAGACTTTAAAAGAAATGTCAATTAAATTTACAGCTGAATTATTAGAAAAATTTGGCACTCCTACATCTGAAATCAATAAAGCAATTAGCGAAATTGAAAAAACAGACCAATTTTCTTTAATGAAGCAAGTTCAAGGACTTTTTATGTATTTTCTAATAGCTGCAATTTTTGGATTTATTTTGGCTGCAATTTTTAAATCAAAAACTACAGAACATAATTAATGAATTTATCCATAATTATCCCATTATTAAACGAGCAAGAATCGTTACCCGAATTACATTCATGGATTGTAAAGGTAATGACAGCTAACAATTATTCGTATGAAATTATCTTTATTGATGATGGAAGCACTGACGAATCTTGGAATGTAATTGAACAACTTTCTAAAGAAAACACATCTGTAAAAGGAATTCGTTTTTTGAGAAATTTTGGAAAATCGCAAGCATTACACGCAGGTTTTGCTGAAGCGCAAGGCGATGTAATTATTACAATGGATGCCGATTTACAAGACAGTCCAGATGAAATTCCAGGTTTATATAAAATGATTTTAGATCAAAATTTTGACTTGGTTTCTGGTTGGAAAAAGAAACGATACGACTCTGTAGTATTTAAAAATTTACCTTCTAAGTTATTTAATTGGGCTGCAAGAAAAACTTCTGGTGTGCATTTAAATGATTTTAATTGTGGCTTAAAAGCTTATAAAAATATAGTTATCAAAAATATTGAAGTTTCTGGCGAAATGCATCGATATATTCCTGTACTTGCCAAAAATGCTGGTTTTGGAAAAATTGGAGAAAAAGTAGTTATTCATCAAGCTAGAAAATATGGCGAATCTAAATTTGGAATTAATCGTTTTATAAATGGTTTTTTAGATTTAATAACTATATGGTTTTTATCACGTTATGGTAAACGACCGATGCATCTTTTTGGAGCTTTTGGTGTTTTAATGTTTTTAATTGGTTTTATAGCAACCTTGTTTATTATAGTTGTAAAATTGGTTAAACTATATTCTGGATACGAAACAATTTTAGTTGCTAATAATCCACTGTTTTATATAGCGTTAACCGCAATGATTATTGGTACACAATTATTTCTTGCAGGATTTCTTGGCGAAATTATACTTCGTACAAAAAATAATGAGGAACGTTATAAAATTGCTACTGAAGTAAATTTATAAGTACAACTTGAGGACAAAAATTGCGTCCTCAAACAAATACATACTATGGAAATAGAGGTTATTCAAAATAAAATTTATGAAATTCGAGGTTGTAAAGTGATGCTTGACTTTGATTTATCAGATTTATATGAAGTTGAAAATAAAAGACTTAAAGCATCTGTAAGGAGAAATATAAATCGTTTTCCTGAAGATTTTATGTTTGAGTTAACCGAAATTGAATTCAATTCTTTAAGGACTAAAATTTCGTCCTTAAAGAATTTAGGAAGAGGACAACATACTAAGTTTTCACCTTTTGCATTTACTGAACAAGGTATTGCAATGCTTTCTAGTATTTTAAAAAGTGATAAAGCTATAGAGATTAATATTTCAATAATGAGAACGTTTGTAACTATTAGACAATTTGCAATAAATTATACTGAATTGCAAAATAGAATAAATGAAATTGAAGGTCAGTTTCCAGAAATATATAATGTATTGAATTATTTAGTTGAAAAAGATAACAAAGAAGAAGTTAAAGAAAGAACTAAAATTGGATATAAAAAATAATTTTTGAATAATAGTAAGAATTTAGCCCTGACCTGTCTGCCGACAGGCCAGTAGTAATGAAAAGCTTTTTGGACTAATGACTATTTTTTGCCAAATAAAAAAAGTGACCATAGAAGCTCTTTTTTATTTTTGCAAAAAAAGGAATTAGGGCAAAAACTTGAAATGAATAGCCGGAAGTTGCTACTGAGACTCTGAAATAAATTCAGAGAAATTAAAAAAGACGAGATTGCTTTGTGCCTCGCAATGACAGTTATGAACATAGAAAAAAACATACTAGACAAAGTAAACGAATGGTTATCGCCAACATTTGACAGCGAAACACATGACGCAATTAAAGAAATGATGACTTCGTCGCCAAAGGATTTAGAGGAAAGTTTTTATAAAAACTTAGAATTTGGAACTGGCGGAATGAGAGGAATTATGGGTGTTGGAACTAACAGAATTAATAAATATACGTTAGGAAAAAACACTCAAGGATTGTCGGATTATTTAAAAAAGTCGTTTGTTGGCGAGCAAATAAAAGTAGCAATTGCTTATGATTGTCGTCATAACAGCGATACTTTGGCTAAAATAGTTGCTAATGTTTTTTCTGCCAACGGAATTCACGTGTATTTATTTAGCGAAATGCGAACTACGCCAGAATTATCTTTTACGGTTAGACATTTAAATTGTCACGCCGGAATTGTATTAACAGCATCGCACAATCCTCCAGAATACAATGGTTACAAAGTATATTGGCAAGATGGTGGACAATTGGTTCCGCCACAAGATAGAGAAATTATTGAGTTAATTGAAGCATTGAATTACAGCGAAATAAAATTTGAAGCCAACGAAAATTTAAACATGCCTAACGGCAGTCAGGTTGAATATATTGATACGAAGGTTGATGAAGCTTTTGTAAAATCGACATTAGAAAATTGCAGTTTCAATACTCCAAAAGAAGCTAAAGAAAATTTAAAAATTGTATATACATCTTTACACGGAACTTCTATAAAATCTATTCCAACGGTTTTGGAGCAAGCAGGTTATAGTCACGTAAATATTGTTGCAGAGCAAGCTGAACCTAATGGAAATTTTCCGACAGTGAAATCGCCAAATCCAGAAGAACCAGAAGCGTTGACAATGGCAATGGCACTTGCAGAAGAAAAAAATGCTGATATTGTTGTTGGAACTGATCCAGATTCTGACCGGCTTGGAGTTGCGGTTAGAAATAACGAAGGCAAAATGATGCTTTTAAACGGCAACCAAACAATGATTATTATGACTGCGTTTTTATTAGAACAATGGAAACGTAACCATAAAATTAATGGAAAACAATTTATAGGTTCCACTATAGTTTCTACACCAATGATGTTGGAATTAGCAAGTGCTTATAATGTAGAATGCAAAGTGGGTTTGACTGGTTTTAAATGGATTGCAAAATTTATTAAAGATTTTCCAAACGAGCAATTTATTGGTGGTGGCGAAGAAAGTTTTGGATTTATGGTTGGCGATGCCGTTCGAGATAAAGATGCCGTTGGTGCAACCTTATTAATTTGCGAAATTGCTGCACAAGCCAAAGCTGCTGGAAGTTCTATTTATAAAGAACTTTTAAACCTTTATGTAGATCACGGATTTTATAAAGAATCGTTAATTTCATTGACTAAAAAAGGAATTTCTGGCTTGCAAGAAATCAATCAAATGATGGTTGATTTGCGTGAAAATCCGATGAGTGAAATCAATAATCAACGAGTGGTTTGTATTGATGATTATGAAAATTCGACTTCTAAAAATGTATTTACTAATGAAGTTGAACCAATTTTAATTCCGAAATCAAATGTGTTGATTTATTATCTAGAAGATGGTTCTAAAATTTGTGCAAGACCAAGTGGAACTGAACCAAAAATTAAATTCTATTTTAGTGTCAATGCACCTTTAGATTCTGTTGAAAATGCTATTTCTGTTGAAAGAGAACTAGATGACAAAATAAAAAATATAATTACTGATATGAATTTAATCTAATGGATGAAAATATAAAAAAAATATTTCCTTTTGTTAAACCATACAAATCAAACGTTGTTTGGAATGTTATTTTTAATGTTCTGTATGCATTATTTAGTACACTTTCGTTTATTTCATTAATTCCAATGATGAAAGTGTTGTTTAATGACGCCGAAAGAGTTACTAAAACACCAGTTTATAAAGGAATTTTTAGTATTTTGGATTATGGAAATGATTATTTATATTTTTTCATAACCCAACTTACAGAAACTAAAGGTCCACAATTTGCTTTAATTTTAGTAGTTTTACTTGTAATAACAACTTTCTTATTTAAAAATTTATTTAACTATTTAGCATCTAATCATTTAATGCATCTAAAAAACGGTGTTTTAAAAGATTTGAGAAATAAAATGTATAACAAAATAATAGATTTACCAGTTTCCTACTATTCTGAAAAAAGAAAAGGAGACATTATGGCAAGAATGTTGGGCGATGTAAACGAAGTTCAAAATTCGTTTTTTTCTATCTTAGAATTAATTGTAAAAGAGCCAATGACAATAGTTTTTACAATAATTGCAATGTTTGCCATAAGTGTAAAACTTACATTATTTGTATTTATTTTTATTCCAATTTCTGGATTTGTAATTTCTAAAATAGGAAAAAGTTTAAAATCAAAATCAGAACGAATTCAATATGAAAACGGTTATTTAATTTCTATTGTAGAAGAAAGTCTGTCGGGTTTAAAAGTGGTAAAAAGTTATAATGCTGAGTCAAATTTTAAAACTAAATTTGATAATTCTGTAACTCGATTGTTAAATTTATCGAATAGTATTGGAAGAAAAAACAATTTAGCATCGCCAATGAGTGAGTTTATGGGAATTGTCGTAATTGCAATATTATTATGGTACGGTGGAAATATGGTTTTAGTTGAAAAATTCGCCAATGGAAAACCATTATTAGATGGTGCAAAATTTTTGGCGTATATGGGTTTAGCATACAATATATTAACTCCAGCAAAAGCAATTTCTAAAGCTTCATATCAAGTAAAAGGTGGATTAGCAGCCGCAGCACGTGTTTTTGAAGTTCTGGAAGTTGAAAACACAATTACAGATAAAGAAAATGCAATTGTAAAAACCTCTTTTGATACTGCTGTAGAAATTAAAAATATTAACTTTAAATATGAAGATGAAAATGTCTTGAAAAACTTTTCTATTAAAGTTTCTAAAGGAAAAACTATAGCGCTTGTTGGACAATCTGGTAGCGGAAAAAGTACTATTGCTAATTTATTGACTCGTTTTTATGATGTTCAAGAAGGAACCATTTCTGTTGACGGAATTGATATTAAAGATATGACAATGAATTCGTTAAGAGGATTAATTGGTTTGGTCACACAAGATTCTATTCTTTTTAATGATACTATAAAAAATAATATTCTTATTGGAAAACCCAATGCAACTGATGAAGAAGTATTTGAAGCATTAAAAATTGCAAATGCTTATGAATTTGTAAAAGACTTACCAAACGGATTTGAAACCAATATTGGCGATGCAGGAAACAAACTTTCGGGTGGTCAAAAACAGCGTTTATCAATTGCAAGAGCAGTTTTAAAAAATCCACCAATAATGATTCTTGATGAAGCTACATCAGCATTAGATACTGAAAGTGAAAAATTAGTTCAAGTTGCTTTAGAAAATATGATGCAAAACAGAACATCAATTGTAATCGCGCACAGATTATCTACAATTCAAAAAGCTGACACCATTATTGTGATGAAAAAAGGCGAAATTGTAGAACAAGGAACGCATTTAGAACTTTTGGCTAAAAATGGAACGTATGCTAATCTAGTTACTTTACAGAGTTTTGAATAATTAAATTTCAAATTATGAAAAGAGAATATTTTGGAATGTTGTTTATTGTGTTTTTTGTAGCGTCAATTTTTATTGGCATTTATTTTTTGGGTGATGAAAAGGTAGAACATTATATTAGTACTTTTATAGTAGTTTGGGTACTTTTAGGTTATTATGTTGGACAATATTCTATGCGATTTCCAAAAGGATTTTAACTTTAAAATAACGATTTGAATAAATTTAATTAAATATTTTTGTTAGATTTAACATTTGTTTAAATAATTATATTAGTACATTTACAATAATTGTTTTTTAAATCTTGCCAAAACTTTATACAAACAGAATTATGGTAACAATCGTCATGAAATTAATTACAGTTTTAATCTCTGTGATTATTAATATATTCTTTTAATAAGAAAATATAATTTATTTTTATTAAATAGGATTGTACTCTTGAACCTTCCAATCTTTAGATAGTAAATCTACAAATTGATAGTGCACTTTATCGTCTTTATCAAAATCTCCATTTTTGTTGATGTCTTCTATAGTTCTAAAGTATAATCTGTTTTGTGAATCAATGATATTCCAATCTATTAATTCTTGATATTCAACAGATAATTTTGTAAAATTTTTACCTGAAACATCACTTATATATAAGTTTTTAATATCGTTACTGTCTAATTTTTCGTCTTTGTTAGAATCCATATCTTCCAGAACATAGACTAATAGTTGTTTTTTAGTTTTGTCTGCAAAAGTTTTTAAATAAGTAACTCGTTCAATCAAAACTGGTTTATCTGTTAAAACTGTCAAAGAATCTGAACCAATTTGTTGAAATTTAAAGTTGCTTAAATAACCTGTAATTTCAAACTCACTTGAATTAGAAACCACAAAACTTTCTCTATCTGAGCCAGAATATTTTACTTTAGAACGACTATCAGAAATACTAAATTCTCCTATTGGAAAAAGCAAAACCGATGTTCCTTCCATTTGAAGAGGCAAATCGGCAAGTAAAATTTTGCTTGCATCAACTTTTAACTCTTCTTTTGGTTTTGATGCGTTTTCATAAATTACTTTGGGTTTTTCAACTTCTTCTTTGCAACTTACTAAAAGCGTAAAGAAAGAAAGCAAAATATATTTAGAAATGTTTTTCATAATAGTAATAATTAGATAGTCAAAAATAGTGAAATATTTCTACAATCTTGCAGTCAGTTTTAGATTAAAAACTCTTGTTGTCATGTAATTAGGAATTCCATATTGATTCTTGGTATAAGCATCACGAACCCAAGTATTAGTAATAGTATTTTGATTATTGAACATATTAAATATTTCAAAACCAATGGCTAAATCTTCAAATTTCTTTATCCAATGTCCATCTGGTCGTTCATTATTTTTTTCGGTAAATACATAAGAAAATCCAACATCGGCACGACGATAATCTCTCAAACGACTTTGGTATTGATAAACATCTGCATAAGATGGTGATCCGCCAGGCAAACCAGTATTATAAACTAAATTTAAATATAATTTCAAATTAGGAATGTTTGGCATATAATCTTGAAATAAAATACCAAACTTTAATCGTTGATCTGTTGGTCGTGCAATTAATCCTCTATTATCTTGATTCTCTTCTGTTTTTAAATATCCAAAGCTAAACCACGATTCTGTTCCTGGTACAAATTCTCCATTTAATCTGCAATCAAATCCATATGAATATGCAGTTGCATCATTATTGGCGCGATATCTTATTCTGACGTTTTCTAATGTATAAGTATTTACATCGGTCATTGTTTTGTAATATGCTTCAGAAACAAGTTTAAAAGGTCGACTCCACATTTTAAAATTATAATCATTTGCCAATACAAAATGAATAGATTTTTGAGCTTTTACATTGGGTTGCAAAGCTCCATTTTGGTCACGCAATTCTCTATAAAATGGTGGTTGGTAATAAAACCCGGTTGAAAATCTAAAAATCATATCTTTTTCCCAATCTGGTTTGAGAGAAAATTGTGCTCTAGGCGAAAATACTGTTTGGCTTTTACCATTATTTATTGCATCACCAGAAACTAACCAATTGTGTGCTCTAACTCCAAAATTCATCCATAAATCACTTTTCCCAAGTGTTGTTTTGGTGTTCAATTTAGCAAAACCAGAAAACCTATCAATAGTAACAAAATTGGTTGCTCTAACATCTTGAAAAGGAACTAATGGTCCAACATAAGGATTATAAGGTTGGTCATTTTGTGGCAAATCAATAATTGGTGGATTTATTGAAAATCCTGCCGAATCTATAACTTCCCATTCAACAATTCTATCTCGAATATCTTCACGAGTATATTTTAAACCCCAATCAATCTGAAATTTTTTCTTGACATTGTGTGTTCCTTTAATTTCTGTATTAATTATTAAAGCATCTAAATCGTTTCTTGCGTGGTTTAATTGTGCACCAATTGCTCTATTATAAGTTACATTACCAAAATTTTCTGAACCAATATTAGAATCTACTTCGCCAAGATAATAGGCAGCATCAATATCATAATATTCTTGTTCTTGAGTATGGTAAACAGATGTTATTAATTTGTAATTAGATTTTTCGCTTGCAACGAAAGTTGTTTTTACAGCTCCAAATAAAGTTTGATATTTGTCATTTTCTTGTCCTTCATAAAAAACTAAAAGTGCAATTGGTTCACTAATAGTTCCAAAATTTGTTTGACGCGTTAATGGCTGATAATTATACTTGTTTTGAGAAGCATTTCCCAAAAAGCTAAATTTCCATTTTTTAGATGCATCAAAGTTTACGTTGGTTTGAACATCAACAAATGTAGGTTTAAAATTGGTTTGGGTTTCTTGACTGTTTACCAAAAGTGAATTGTCTCTATACCTAATTCCGGTAATTGCTGACCATTTTTTATTTTTAGAAACTAAATCAACTGCTGCACTTCCGCCAAGAAAACTTGCTTCAAATGCTGCTCCAAATTTGGTTGGTTTTCTATAGGTAATATCTAAAACCGAAGACATTTTATCACCAAACTTTGCTTGAAAACCACCTGCTGAAAAATCTATATTTTTAACTAAATCTGTATTGGTAAAACTCAAACCTTCTTGCTGACCAGATCTAATTAAAAATGGTCTATAAACTTCTATTTCATTTACATAAACTAGGTTTTCATCATAATTTCCGCCACGAACATTATAACCCGAACTTAATTCATTATTATTATTTACTCCACCAAAAGTTTTTAAAACACTTTCTACACCAGCATTTGCACTTGGATTTTTTCTAATTACATCTGATGAAACACTTATAATTCCTTGAACTCTACGTTTATTACTAGTAATAATAACTTCGCTCAATTGCTCATCACTATCACTCATAACAGGATTGTATTCTAGAATTTCGTTATCTTTTAATTGATAGGTTGCTGTAATTCTTTTTAAAGAAATGTGTGTAAAAACTAAAACCACTTTTTGATTGGAAGGAACATTAACTACATAAAATCCATCTTTGTTGGTTGTAGTAGATTTACTTTGATAACTAACATTTACACCTTCTACAGGATTATTGTTTTCATCAAGAATGACTCCAGTTACTTTTGCAGATTGTGCAAATGAAAAAAAGCTTACTAATATAAAAAGTAATGATAAAAGGTGATTTTGTGCTTTCAATAGTTATTATTTTTGACTTCTATTAAATTGAGTTTCAAAGATAGTAGAATTTCCGACATTATCTGTCACTACAACTTTGAGTTTATTTGCTCCTTCCAACAATAATTCGTTGTTAAAAATATGTGTTATTCTTTTTAATTTAGATTCATATTCAAACAAAACCCATTTATCATTTAAATATCCATTATAGGTTTTAATTCCAGACAAATCATCCGAAATAGTTAGCGAAACACTCTTTTGAGCCGTAATCCATTTACCTTCAATACTTTTCGCAATAACAATTTTCGGCAAAGTTGTATCTTTGGCCAATGTAAACTGTCCAAGATATTTTGTTTTACAAGAGAACGTATTAGCAGTAAGTTTTGTTGCAATATAATTTAATTTATTTTTATTTATTGCTGCAATAAACATCTTTTTTTTATCTTCTTCTGATGAAATTGAATCTTCAAAAGATATAGTAAAATTACTGTGAGCAGCAACAGTATCATCGTGTAAATAAAGTATTTTATTTCTAACATCAAAATTCAAATAAAAATCTTCATAAAAAGTTGCAGCAGGAAAATCTATGATTACATTATCTTTTTCAAAATTATTTTCTCTAGTATATTTAACCAAGTAAGGAGTTTTTTTAATATCAGATATTAATGTTGGTTTAATGTCTAAATATGATATTGGAATTGTAATTATTGTTTTATTATTATTAAAATCAGAAATCTCTATTTTCTTTATTTGATTAGAATTTGGCATTATATCTATTATTCCATTTTCAAAATTTTCTTTAATATTGCTCCAAGAATAATTGTTTTTCATAAAGAGTTTTTGAATTCTTTGATGTGATTTTTTGTATCGATTATAATCAATAAAATAATTAATGAATCTAGCTTCATCAAATGAAAGTTCATCTAATTCATAACTAAAGATTGATTTTCCGCTAGATTCTAATGCAGCTTTGTAAATTCCATTATTATTAAATGAAACATTATCAATATCATAAGCATTTATTCCGAAACCTATTCTTCCTTTACCCAAAACTTTTTCTGACATATAAGTTCCATCTTTTTGTAGCGATAAATTTAGGTTTACTGGTTGTTGTGATTGATTTACAATAGAATTTTCATCTATAGGAAAAACTACAAGTCCTGTAACAATAGGTTTTTTAGTATCAGGCAAAAATTTATCAAACCCAAACAACAACGGATTTATTGTTTTTTCGGTTTTATTTTCTCTAATTTCAAAATGCAAATGTGGACCTTCAGAACCGCCAGTATTTCCAGAAATTGCAATAACATCACCTTTTTTTACAGGCAATTCGTTTGCTTTAAAAAAAGCTTCAATTTCATAAGCTTTTTCTGCATACTGCAATTCTATAATTTTATTTTGAATTTTTCCAACAGCTTTTTGCAAATGTCCATAAACAGTTGTATAGCCATTTGGGTGAGTAATATAAATTGCTTTACCATATCCAACAGTAGAAATTTTTATTCTAGAAACATAGCCATCACCTACTGCATATATGTTTAAACCTTCTCTTTGGTTGGTTTTAAAATCGAATCCAGCATGAAAATGATTTGGTCGCAACTCTCCAAAGTTACCTGATAATTGCATTGGAATATCAAGCGGTAATCTAAATTCATCTTTAGGAAATTGCTTTTGTGCAAATGATAAAAGTGCAAATAATAATGTAATTGGTATAAATTTCATTTATTAATAGGTTTTTGGCTAAAATATAAAAAAGTTTATTAGTAGTAAAATAAATATAATTCTTAATTATAACTCACTACTAAACAATTTATTAGAATTAAAAGAAAAAATATATGCACTTTTTTACTAAAAATATTGCTTTAATAGATTAGGAATTATAAATTTGTAAGATTAAGTAATGAATATTGTGAAGTATGAGTGAAATTGCAGAAATAATTGATACTCTTGAAACTAAGATTCAAAAATTGTTTAATAAAATAAATGATTTAGAACAAAAAAATCAAGTGTTACAGAGTGAATTAAAAATTTCTAGCAGTGCAGTTCAAAATCAAGATTTGGCAGTTGAAACGTTAAAAAAAGATTATGAAACACTCAAAATAACCAATTCGTTACTGGGCAGTGAAGATTATAAAAGAGATACAAAGCTTAAAATAAATTCATTAATTCGTGAAATTGATTATTGCATAGCACAGCTATCAGATTAAAACTATGGATGAAAAGCTTAAAATTAAATTATCAATTGCAGACCGAGTTTATCCATTAACAGTAGATATGTCTCAGGAAGAAGGATTGCGAAGTGCTTCTAAAAAAATTGATTCAATGATTAAGCAATTTGAAGAAAGTTATGCCGTTAGAGATAAACAAGATGTATTGGCAATGTGTGCTTTACAATTTGCATCTCAGGTTGAACAAAAAAAAGTAGATAACGCCATTGATGGTTCTGAATCAATAGAAAGATTAACAAAGTTAAATACAATTTTAGACGAGTATCTTAATAAATAATAATAAAAAACGTTCTTTTAAATAAGCTAAAAATACTGCCTACATTAGTTCATTTTTGGTAAACTCAACACTAACAAATTAAAATGAGTAAATCGTCGCTTCTATAGCATGCCATCCTTGAGTTGGAAGCTTGAACAGTGAGTTAGCTCAAAACTTGTCTATACGAGTTTATTCAAGCAATTAATGTAGGTTTTTTTTATATATAAATTTTAACACAAACATGGACATAGTATCTATAATTATCGGAATAATAGTTGGAATTGCTGGAGGTTTTGCTGTAGCAAAAATGCTAGAAAAAAGTAATGCATCTAACTTTATTAAAAATGCAAAGAACGAAGCGGCATCAATACTTAAGGATGCAAAATTTGAAGCAGAAAACACTAAAAAAGACAAATTACTTCAAGCAAAAGAGAAATTTTTAGAATTAAAATCAGAACACGAAACCGAAATTTTAGCCAAAGAAAAAAGAATGGCCGAAGTTGAAAAAAGAATTCGTGATAAAGAATCGCAAGTTTCTAGTGAATTATCTAAAGCCAAGAAAATAAACGACGATTTTGAAGCAAAAACATTAGAATATACCTCTAAAGTTGAAATGCTTGATAAAAAGCATCAAGAAGTTGAAAGAATGCATAAAGGACAGATTGAACAATTGGAAGTTATTTCTGGTTTGTCAGCCGAAGATGCCAAGGAACAATTAGTTGAAAGTTTAAAAGCTGAGGCAAAAACTAAAGCCATGGCTCACATTCAAGAAACTATTGAAGAAGCTAAACTTACTGCTGCTCAAGAAGCCAAAAAAGTAATTATTAGTACAATACAACGTGTTGGAACAGAAGAAGCTGTAGAGAACTGTGTTTCTGTTTTCAATATAGAATCTGACGATGTTAAAGGAAGAATCATTGGTCGTGAAGGAAGAAATATTCGTGCTCTAGAAGCTGCAACTGGTGTTGAAATTATTGTAGATGACACTCCAGAAGCAATAATCCTATCTTGTTTTGATCCTGTAAGAAGAGAAATTGCACGTTTATCATTACATAAATTAGTAACTGATGGAAGAATTCACCCAGCAAGAATCGAAGAAGTTGTTGCTAAAACCACTAAACAAATAGATGATGAAATCATAGAAGTTGGAAAACGAACTGTGATTGATTTAGGAATTCATGGTTTACATCCAGAATTAATTAAAATAGTTGGAAGAATGAAGTATCGTTCTTCTTATGGTCAGAATTTATTGCAACACTCGCGTGAAGTTTCAAAACTTTGCGGAATAATGGCTGCTGAATTAGGATTAAATGTAAAATTGGCCAAACGTGCTGGTTTACTTCACGATATAGGAAAGGTGCCAGATGCTGAAAGTGATTTGCCTCACGCTCTTTTAGGAATGCAGTGGGCAGAAAAATTTGGAGAAAAAGAAGAAGTTTGCAATGCTATTGGTGCTCACCACGACGAAATTGAAATGAAATATTTAATTTCGCCAATTATTCAAGTATGTGATGCCATTTCTGGTGCAAGACCTGGTGCTCGTCGTCAAGTATTGGATTCTTATATTCAACGATTAAAAGATTTAGAAGAAATTGCTTTTGGATTTAATGGCGTTAAAAATGCCTATGCAATACAAGCTGGTCGTGAGCTTAGAGTTATTGTAGAAAGTGAAAAAGTGAGCGACGATATGGCACAAAATTTATCGTTTGAAATATCTCAAAAAATTCAAACTGAAATGACTTATCCTGGTCAAGTAAAAATTACAGTTATTAGAGAAACTCGAGCTGTAAATATTGCTAAATAATATTTAGAATTATACTACATAAAAAAAGGTTCGTATAAACGAACCTTTTTTTATGTAAAGATTGTTTCAAAATCTTCTTGTGTCATTGGTTTATAAAAATATTTCTTTATTTCTTCTTCATATTGTTTCGATTTATTCAAATCAGAAATATCATTAGAAGAACTTACAAGATAAACCGTAATTTCTTTATTCAAATTTTGTTTTAATTTTCTAAATTCTTCTAAAAATTGCCATCCATCGCAAACTGGCATATTTATATCCAACAAGATTAAATCTGGTACATTATCAGTTTGTGCATTATTTTTTATGTTGTGAATGGCTTCTAATCCATTAAAAAAATAACTTGTATTTGCATTTATATTACATTTAGAAAATAACTTTTTCATAATAAAATGATAAACTAAATCATCATCAACAACAAAAATAGTATTAAATTTCTTCATTAAAATTTATTTTAAAAGTGGTTCCTACATTTACTTTACTCTCAACCTCTATAGTTCCTCCCATAGATTCGATTTGGTTTTTGGTAATAAACAATCCAATTCCTCTAGCGTCTTCATTTTTATGAAATGTTTTATACATTCCAAATAATTTTTCACCATGTTTATCAAGATTTATCCCAAGTCCATTGTCTTTTATAACAAGTGACGATTTATTTTCATTTTTTTCAAATGTATAAATAATTTTAGGAATTCTATCAGGATGAGAATACTTTATTGCATTTGTTGTAAAATTTAATAGTATGCTTTCTAAATAGGCAGGATTAAAATTAACTCCTTCAATATTACTAATGTTATTTTCAATAATAACTTTATTTTTTTTAATTTCAGCACTTAAAATTTCCAAAGTTTTGTTTAAATAATCATTCAAACGCAAATATTCTTTTACATGAATTGGAGTAGAATTTATATCAACCAATGTTTTTAAATGTTCTATGGTATCAGACAAAGAATTGGATGTAGTTTTTAAATGCCTAAAACATTCTTCTTGAGTTTCATCATCTTTTTCGGTTTCAATTAGATTTAACAACATTTCAAAATTCCCTGTATGCGAACGTAGGTTGTGCGAAACAATATGTGCAAAATTTAATAGTCTATTATTTTGTTCACTAATTATATCTAAATTTCCTAAAAGTTGTTTTTCTTTTAATTTTTCGGCGGTAACATCACTATGTGTTCCAATAATTCTTAAAGGATATCCATTTAAATCTCTTTGAATTATTTTACCAATACTTAATATCCATTTATAGGAACCATCTTTGGCTAAAACACGTTTAGTGTTTTCAAAATATTGTGATTTATCATCTTTATGATTTTGTATATGATCAAGATAATTCTCTAAATCTTCTGGATGAATTCGTTCATCCCATTTAGTATTTGTATTTATTTGGTCACTTTCGTTGAATTGCAAAATTTCTAAAGATTCTTTAGAAAAATAAACTTCTCCAGTTTCGATGTTGTAATCCCAAATACCTTTTTTAGATGCTTCAAGAGCAAACTGATATCGAGTTTCTGATTCTTGAACTTTAAATTCTCGACTTTTTATTTTAGAAATATTAGTTAAACTACAATAAAACAATGTGTTTCCAACTGAATCATTCTCAACATTAGCATCAACTTTATACCATTGAATCTTTTTATCAATTAATACAACTCGAAATTCACAAGACCAGTTTTCTAAAGTTTTTTTAGAATTAAAAAGTGAATTAAAGAAATTTTCTTTATCATCATTATGAATTCTTTTACTAATTATATTAATCGATTTGTCTCTTAATTCAAACTTATTTACTTCAAACAATGAAACAATAGTTTTATTAAGGTAAGAAAAATAGATATCGTTCTCTGGCGAAATTGTTAGTTGAAGTATTAAATCAGGTATATTGTTTAATATTTTTTCATAAAAGCTAAGCTTTTCATCTAATATGTAGGAATTATTAGTTGTATTTGTTTTCATGTTTTTTTTAGGTTTGGGACCAATTATATTATTGCAAAACAAGCTGTTTAAGAATAACTTGACAAATATGATAAAAATATCGATAAAGTACATTTTATAACGTTAAAATGCATTAATTTTAACATATTTAACATTTTATATAAATATTTTCTTACTTAAATTAATAGAAAAAAGTAAACTAATACTAAAAATATTATTTTCTAGGATGAAAAGTATTCATAACTTGAGTAAGATGTTTTCTGTCAAGATGTACATAAATTTCGGTTGTAGTAATAGATTCATGACCAAGCATAAGTTGTATTGCTCTTAAATCGGCACCGTTTTCTAACAAATGTGTTGCAAATGAATGTCTAAAAGTATGTGGGCTAATTGCTTTATTGAGTCCAGTTTTAACAGCTAAATCTTTTATAATTGTAAAAATCATTGCTCTAGTTAGTTGTTTTCCTCTTCGATTTAAAAAAAGAGTGTCTTCATGACCTTTCTGAATTTGAAGATGACTTCTAATCAAATTTTTATAAAGCATTATATATTTTTGGGTTACTTCACTAATAGGAACAAAGCGTTGCTTATTTCCTTTTCCTGTTATCTTTATAAAACCTTCGTCAAAAAATAAATCTGAAATCTTGAGGGTAGTTAGTTCTGAAACTCTTAATCCGCATCCATACAAAGTTTCGAGCATGGCACGATTTCTTTCACCTTCTGGTTTAGATAAATCTATTGCTGCTATTAAATCATCAATATCTTTTACAGATAATGTATCAGGTAATTTCCTTCCTAATCTTGGTGAATCTATAAGTTCTAGCGGAGAGTTTGTTCTATAATCTTCAAAAATCAAGTACGAAAAAAAACTTTTTAATCCCGAAATTATTCTTGCCTGTGAACGTGCATTTACTACTTTAGAAACTGAATAAACAAATTGTTGAATAGTCTCTTCATTAATATTAATAGGTGAAAAATCAAGATTATTTTCTTCTAAAAAAAGACACAAACGTTCAATATCTAAGGTATAATTATCTATAGTATTTTTAGATAATCCTCTTTCAATTTTGAGATAGGATTGATAACTTTTTATATAGGAACTCCAATTCATAAAACAAAGAAACAACATTTTAAGTCATAAAAAAACCTCTCGATTTGAGAGGTTTTAATAATCAATTATATTTTTATTAACTAGAATGTGTAAGCTAATGATAAACCTAAATTACTTGTTCCAATTTTTATATCACCAGAATCTTTAAGAATGTTTGACATACCAATTGTATATCTTAACCCAATGTTAATGTTTTCTGCAACATCATAACCTAGACCAAGGTTTAATCCAAAGTCAGTAGAATTCAAACTGTCTTTAATATCTACACTACCACCACCATCAGCTTTATCATTTGCAGACATTAAGAAACCAATTTGTGGACCAGCTTCTAAACTAAATTCTTCAGTAATATTGTATTGAGCCATAACAGGAATACTCAAATAACTTAAATTAGTTGAACCACCTGTAAATTTTGCTCCACCTGTATTATACAATAATTCTGGTTGTACAGAAAATTTTTCTGAAATTCCAATGTTTACAAAACCTCCAATATGAAATCCTACTTTCATAGAGTTGTCTTCAACATCACCTGTTAAGTTAGACATGTTAAGTCCGGCTTTAGCTCCAAATTTTGTTTCTTGTGCGTTAGCACTACCAAACGCGATTACTGCAACCGCAGCAAATAATAATTTTTTCATGTTTTGTTTTTGTTTTAAAATTAATTAGAACAAATTTATAATGATTTTATTTTATGTTAAACAAATCAATTAATAGTTATTAACAGAGTTTTTAACGATTTTACATCATAAAATAATTAATAATTAAATTTAGTTAAATATATAAACAAAAAAACCACGCAAATTGCGTGGTTTCAAATTTATTAAATTCTAAAATATTAGAACTTGTATAATAACCCAATAGAAACTGAACTTAAATTTCCACCTAAGCTAAATGCTGAAACATTTTTAGCACCTGGAAGATCAACTTTAGCGCTTGCATAATTTAAACCTGCATAAGTAGCTTCAATTGCAAAATTGTCTGAAACAAAATAGTTTAAACCAAGAGATACGTTAACACCAAATCCATTAGCTTTTACATTTGAAATTTTGTCTTTGGCAGTTACATAATCAGCTCCTAATTCTGTAAAAACAGAAAATTGAGAAGCTGGAGTAAAGTAATATCTACCAAATAAACCAGCAGATAATGTACTATCATCTGAAGTTGTTGTTCCAGAGTTATCAGTTTTATCTGAACTAAAACCAATTCTTGCTCCTAAAGCAATATTGTCAGTAAAGAAATAACCAACTGTTGGAGAAATGTCAAAACCATTGGTTTTAATATCTGTGTTTTTGTCATTTGTAGAGTTAATTCCAAATGATCCTGAGATGTAAGCATCTCCGTTTGAAAATCCTGCACCAGAATCTTCTTTTTTGTCTTGAGCATTAGCAAATCCAAAAGCGAATACTGCAGCTACTGTTAAAATAATTTTTTTCATTTTTTATTTGTTTAAAATTTATGCTACAAATTTAAACCCATTTAAAGTGTGGCATAGTATTTCAATTTGCAGTTATTAACATAGTTGTTAACAATTTATAAATTTAAAAAAGCTGAAATACAATAAGTTAATTGATATTTCGTTATTAATTCTAAAAAAAACATTTTTACAAACCATTTAAAATCATTAAAAAATGATAAAAAAACCCATTTCTGTAGTTTTATTTCTACTTTTTATCAGCAATTGCTATTCTCAAAAAAGCGAATTAATGAAACTTGGTCTCAAAGCCGGAATTAATTATGCCAATTATACAGGCACAGATGTTACTACTGATGCCATTACTAATTTTCATGCAGGATTAGTATTAGAAGTTAAAGTACTAAAAAACTTTTCGCTTCAACCTGAACTTTTATACTCTTCTCAAGGTGCAGAATTAAATACTTTGGGGAACCAATTTAAAAATGAATTGGGTTATATTTCAATTCCTGTTGTAGCAAAGTTTTATTTGTCTGATGGATTGAGTTTAGAACTTGGTCCGCAAGCATCTTTTTTATTGAGTGAAAGAAATGCTGTAGTTGCAAGTGATTCTAATACTTTTGACTTTGCAGTAGTTGGTGGTTTGGGTTATAAACTTGGCAAACACTTTTTTGTTCAAGCTAGATATGGTCTAGGTTTAACCGAAGCTAAACGTGATGCCGAAATAAAAAATAGTGTTGTACAGGCTTCTTTAGGATATATGTTTTAAAATAAATCAAAAACTTTTACAAAACCGCTCATTTATATTGGCGGTTTTTTTATTTTTACAAAAACCTTTAACCATGAAAATAATTATAATTAATGGCCCAAACTTAAATCTTCTCGGAAAAAGAGAACCCGAAGTTTATGGCAAAGAATCGTTTGAAGATTATTTTAATACCTTAAAAACAAAATATTCAACTATAGAATTAAGCTATTATCAAAGCAATGTTGAAGGTAAATTAATTGATAAAATTCAAGAAGCAGGTTTTTCTTATGACGGAATTATATTAAATAGTGCCGCATATACTCATACTTCTATTGCTATTGGCGATGTAGTAAAAGCAATTTCAACACCAGTTATTGAAGTTCATATTTCTAATACTTTTTCGAGAGAAACTTTTAGACATCAATCCTATATTTCACCTAATGCAAAAGGTGTTATTGTTGGTTTTGGATTAAAGAGTTATGAATTGGCATTACAATCTTTTTTATTGAATTGATTTCATACCAAACTTCTAAAAGAAGGAATAAAACGTTTTATTATATAATTAAAATCTCTGTGCAACGTGAGTGTTCTCTGTGTAAAAAAAAAATACATACAACCATTTCAATCCCAAAATCGTCTATATATTAAAATCAACACTAATGAAAAAAATTACTTCTCTTCTATTTTTACTGTTTTCAATTATTAGTTTTGCTCAAATTAAAGGTACGGTTAGTGATTCTAAAGGTGCACCAATTGCTTTTGCTAATATCTATGTAAAAGACACTTACATAAGTACAACATCCAACGAGCAAGGAAAGTATGAATTGAATATAAAAACGCCTGGAACTTATGTAATATTGTTTCAATATCTTGGTTATAAAACTGATAAAAAGGTTGTTGAATATGATAAAGTACCACAATTTGCAGATGCAATATTAATAGAAGAAGATTTACAACTGACAGAAATTTCTATTGATCCTAAAGCCAATCCGGCAAATGAAATAATAAAAAAAGCAATTGTTAACAGAAAAGAAAATTCAAGTAAAACCTCAAAATATAACGCCGATTTTTATTCTCGTGGAATATTTAGAGTAAAGAATTTACCAAAATCTATCATGGGACAAAAGTTAGATTTTTTTGATGATGTAATAGATTCAACCAGAAGTGGAATTTTGTATTTATCAGAAACTGTTTCTAAAATTACTTTTCAAAAACCAGATAAAATGAAAGAAGTTATAGTTGCTTCTAAAGTTAGCGGAAACGATAATGGTTTTAGTTTTAATAATGCTGCGCAAGCCAATTTTGATTTTTATGAAAACTACTTAGAGTTTGATGTAAAAGTAGTTTCGCCAATTGCAGATAACGCGTTTAACTATTATAAATACAAATTTGATGGGTCATTTGCAGATGAAAATAATAAAATTATAAATAAAATTAAAGTTACAGCCAAAAGAAACTCAGAACCAGTGATGGAAGGTTTTATATATATTGAAGACGACAATTATGCGATTTATGCTGTAGATTTAAGTATAAAAGGAAGTCAGATGCAAAATCCTGCCTTGAATACTTTGGTGTTAAAACAAAATTTTAGTTATAATTCTAAAACTAAAATTTGGACTAAAAACACACAAACGATTGATTTTGTAGCAGGAATGTTAGGAATTAATATCTCTGGAAACTTTACTTATGTGTATTCTAATTTTGAATTTCCTGAAAAATTCCAAAAGAAAACATTTACTAGTGAAGTTTTAAAATTTGAAGAAAATGCCAATAAAAAAGAAGATTCTTTTTGGGAAACCATTCGTCCTGTACCATTAACTGTCGAAGAAAGTACAGATTATCTTAAAAAAGATGCTTTGCAAACAAAGAAAAAATCTCAAAAATATTTAGATTCAACTGATAATAAGCGCAATAAATTTAGTTTGACTGATATTATAGCTGGTTATTCTTATAGAAATACTTTTAAGAAATGGTCATTAAATTATGAAGGACCATTATTGTCTACAACTTTCAACACAGTTCAAGGATGGAAAACTCAAGTTGGATTGTCTTATTTTAAACGTGACGAAGACACTAGAACGTTTACAAGATTTGGAACTCGATTTGATTATGGCTTTGCCGAAAAAAAATTGAGAATTTCTGGAAGTTTTACAAGAAAATTCAACAATATTGATAATAGTTATTTAAATATTTATGGTGGCAGTAGTGTAAACCAATTTAATGGAAGTAATCCTATTTCTAATATAGTAAACTCTGTAAGTTCGCTAGCTTTTAAAAATAATTTTATGAAATTATATGAAAAAAACTTTGTTTCTACCAATTTTAGTCGCGAAGTAATTAATGGTTTGAATATGAATTTGAACATAGAATATTCTGAAAGAAAACCACTTTGGAACACAACCAATCAAAGTTTTGTAAAATCGTCAGATGTTTATTCTTCAAACAATCCTTTACTGCCAAATGATTTTATAACTCCTGCAATCGACAAACACAATTTGGCAAAAGCATCAATTAATGCTAGAATAAAATTTGGTCAACAATATTGGACTAGACCAGATGGAAAATACAACATTGGAAACGAAAAATATCCTAATATAAATTTATCATACGAAAAAGCATTTGCAGCAACAGACAAAAAATATGAATATGATTTAGTATCAGCAAGAATTTCTCATTACTTAACTATTGGGAATAAAGGCGAAATGAATTTGAATTTAAAAGCTGGTAAATTTTTTAATGCACAAAATATTTCATTTGTAGATTATAGACATTTTAACGGAAATCAAACTCATATATCTAATGGCGATGTTTATACAAATGTCTTTAATAATTTACCTTATTATACTGCAAGTACTAATGATAGTTTTATAGAATTTCATGCTGAGCATAATGATAAAGGATATTTGATGAATAAAATTCCTTTACTCAATAAATTAAAATCGCAGTTGGTATTAGGGTTTCATAATTTGGCAATTCCAGAAAGAAAACCTTATCAAGAAGTATCAATAGGATTAGACAATCTTGGTTTTGGAAAATTTAGATTATTGAGAGTAGATTATATTCGTTCTTATCAAAATGGTTATCAAGGCGATGCAGTTGTTTTTGGCTTAAAATTTTTGAATATTGTTGAATAATATCTAATAATTATTTGCGTTTTAATAAATAATAAAATCAAATAAAATGAAAAAATTAATTTATATAATTATTGCAATTGTTATTGCCTTTTTAGTAATTGGATTAAAACCAATTGATATTACAAAAAGCAATAGTACAAAAGTTACAGGAATTGTAAAATCAATTTCAGAAGGTGGTGTAAAAGATTTAATTTTTGAATTAGAAAATGATAAAATCACATATTATATAAATCGTGGTCTTGAAAACGGATTTCAATTAGAAAAGTCGAAAAATGATTTTGTTGGTAAGATCGTAAGCATTAGTTATGCTAAAAACTGGACACCACTAGCGCCATTTGGAACTACAAGTAAAAATATAGTTGAGATTTTAGTTGATGATAAAACAATTTATTCAGAATTTGAATAACTATTTTTTATTTAAAGAAAACATCATATCCAAACCTTATTAAAGTTCCAACTACAATTATCAAAAAAAAGATTCTAATAAATTCGTTTCCTTTTTTAATAGCGAGTTTTGCTCCCATAAAACCACCAAAAGCATTACAAACCGCCATTGGAATTGCAATTGCCCAAATTATTTTTCCTTTTAAAACAAAGAGACAAATTGAGCCAAAGTTAGTTGCCAAATTCACCATTTTGGCATTAGCAGAAGCATGTAAAAAATCGAAGCCAAGAATGGCTACAAAACCTAGAACTAAAAAACTTCCTGTTCCTGGACCAATAAATCCGTCATAAAAACCTATACAAATACTCATTAGAATTGCAAGAAAAAGTTGTTTGTTAGGAGTTAAAAACTTTTCTTGATGTGTTCCAAAATCTTTTTTTGCAAAAGTATAAATTGCTATTAAAGTGAGTATAACCAGCAATAATGGTTTCATGAAATCATTACTAACCAAAGTCAAAGTAAAAGAACCCAAAAAAGCAGAACCAAAAGCAACAATTGCCATGATAGAAAGTAATTTCCAATTCATTTTTACTTTCTTTAAATATTGATTTGCTGCAAAAGAAGTACCACTAAAAGCTGGAATTTTCAATGTTCCAATAATTGATGAAACTGCCAAATTAGGCAATAATATTAAAGCAACAGGAGTTTGAATCAATCCGCCACCGCCAACAATTGCATCTACAAATCCTGCAAAGAAAGATGCTATGCAAAGTAAAATTATTATGTAGGTTTCCATGGTTTACAAAATGAATAGAGGCACAATTTGCGCCTCTATTTTCTATATTCTATTCTGTTTTTTCTATTTTCTAAAAAAATTATTCTCTAACAATATTAGCACCAAGAGCTCGAAGTCTTTCATCAATTCTTTCATAACCTCTATCAATTTGTTCAATATTTTGAATTGTAGATGTTCCTTTGGCAGAAAGTGCTGCAATCAATAACGAAATTCCTGCTCTAATATCAGGCGAACTCATTATTGTTGCTTTTAATTGTGATTGAAAATTATGTCCCATAACCACAGCTCTGTGCGGATCACACAACATTATTTTTGCTCCCATATCTATCAATTTATCTACAAAGAACAAACGGCTTTCAAACATTTTTTGATGAATCAAAACATCACCATTAGCTTGAGTTGCTACAACCAAAATTATACTTAATAAATCTGGTGTAAATCCTGGCCAAGGTGCATCTGCAATTGTTAAAATAGAACCATCAATATCGGTTTTTACTGTATAACCATCGTTGTGAGCCGGAATATAAATATCATCACCTTTTCTTTCGAGTGTAATTCCTAATTTTCTAAACACACTTGGAATCACTCCAAGATTATCCCAAGAAACATTTTTAATAGTAATTTCGCTTCTTGTCATTGCCGCAAGACCAATCCAAGAACCAATTTCAATCATGTCTGGAAGAATTCTGTGTTCGCAACCACCAAGCGATTCAACTCCTTCAATAATCAACATATTAGAACCAACACCTTTAATGTTTGCTCCCATCGAGTTTAACATTTTGCACAATTGTTGCAAATAAGGTTCGCAAGCTGCATTGTAAATTGTTGTTGTTCCTTCGGCAATAACTGCAGCCATAACAATATTTGCAGTTCCAGTTACAGATGCTTCGTCTAGTAACATATAAGCGCCTTTTAATCTTCCTTGAATTTCTACACCATAAAAGTGATCTTCTCTTTCATATCTAAATTTGGCTCCAAGATTTATAAAACCTTCAAAATGTGTATCTAAACGACGTCTACCAATTTTATCACCGCCAGGTTTTGGAATATATCCTTTACCAAATCGAGCCAAAAGCGGACCGACAATCATGATTGAACCACGCAAACTTCCGCCTTCTTTCTTGAAAGCTTCGGTTTCTAGGTAACCAACATTTACATCATCAGCTTGAAAAGTAATTGAACCTTGACCGTTTTTTTGAATTTTCACACCCAAGTTTCCTAAAAGTGTAATCAGTTTATTTACATCAATAATATCTGGAATATTATTAATTGCAACTTTTTCTGGAGTAAGAAGTACTGCACATAGTATTTGTAACGCTTCATTTTTAGCTCCTTGCGGTGTAACATCACCTTTTAATCGAATTCCTCCTTCAATTTTAAAAGTTCCCATATGTTTAATGTAAAGTGTAAAAATGTAAAATGTATAATGAGTAAATTAGAAAACAATTTTCATTATTCATTTTACAAATTAAGTTTTTGGATTGTTATTATTGTTGTTATTTTTTATAAAAGGTTTTTTACCAATTGCAGGTTTTTTAAATCCTTGAATTTTTAAATTCTTTTGTTGTGGTATCAAAGATTTGTTAGATACTTTTTTATTAGTACGAATTAAATCATTGGTTGTTGAAAGTTCTTCTTGACTTTGAATTAAGTTTATTGTTCCTTCTGATAGTTCATATAAATGTTCAAATATTACTGCATCTGTAACAGTATCTTTATTCCAACTCAAATATGATTTTTTCATGTGATTGGCAATAACTTTTACCAAAGCAGCTTTCATTTCGCCTTCATCCCAACCATTTGCAACATTTATCATGTACTTAATATTGTTTCCATAAAAACGATATTTTGGATTTTTCTGTGGATAGGATAATCGTTCTGGTTTTAAATTTATTACCTCGCGAGTTGGAATTGGATATGGAGAATCAACATCCAATCTAAAATCGGACATAATAAAAATTTGATCCCATAATTTGTGCTGAAAATCTGGTACGTCACGCAAATGCGGATTCAAACTTCCCATTACCTGAATAATATATTTTGCCGCTTTATTACGCTCATCTTTATCATTAATTGCAGTAGCCAAGTCTATTAACTTTTGCAAATGACGACCATATTCTGGAATTATTAAATGTGGTCTTTCGGCATTGTATTCTAGATTGAACACAGTATCGTTGGCATTCTCTTTTATATATTTTGCTACCATAATTATAGTGAAATTATTCCTTCTATTGTAGAAACTTCAATGTATTTTTCAATCACATCGCCTGGAGAATCCATTGTTACATTAATAGAAACACTAGTGTATTTTCCGGCTTTAGATTGATGTGTTTTTATTACTGCTCCAATATTGTCGAAAGCATTTTCTACTTCTTCAATCTTTTTTTTATCTGTGGGAACAATAAATTTATAAAGGTATTCTGATGGCCAAGTTGAAGTATTACTCAATTCTTCTTTTAGCCGAATGTAAAATTCTTCGGTCTTTTTATCCATTCTTAAATTTAAAATAAAAGCAAATATACGTTTTTGAAATTAGATTTTAGACACTATAGAGTAGATTTTTTTGTATTTATGTTTATGAATATTCGTTGAGAATGAATTCCCTTGTAAAAAACAAAACCATTAAATTAATTAATGGTTTTATAAATAAAAATTGATTATGATAATTGAATTTTAATAAAGAGAAGTGTTTTGCATAGTTTTTACAATTATCCATTTCATTTTTTTCCTTTCCAATATTATCACATTGTCATAAATACGTTTTCTAAAAAATCGAGTTTTAGAAATCCTAAAAAAAACTTTATTTTTTTGATAGTAATATGGTTTTGATATAAAAAACATATTAAATCTATCAGCTTCAATTCTATTGTTAAATTTTTCTCTTCTACTATTTAGGAAGTGAATAACCGAATCCTCATTAATAATATCAAAGTTGATTTTTTTAAAATCACTTTTTTTCCAATTTGTATTAACTTCATTTGTAAATTTATTTTTTATCTCTTGATGAATTTTTAATTCTTCATCTGTTCTAGGTGTTAATTTCATTCCTCGAAAAATTGTAAAAGCTTCTTCAAAGGATGTTCTTTTTTTTATTAAAATATTTTTTTTTATTGTATCATTCTTTACTTCGTATAATAAATAATTTTCAATAATTCTATTTGGCGAACTACATGAATAAAAAAATAAAACAAATGAATAAACAGCAATTTTTTTCATATTCATGATTTTTAATTACAAGGAAATCCTTGAGGGAAATATGTTAAAACACCACTTGGGTTGTATTGTGGTGTATTTAATGCTTCGGCTTGTAAGATTTTATCAATTCTTAATTTATCTTCTAATGTAAGAATTCTCGTTTCAGGATCATCATTTTCATAAGGTATAGTACCATCTAATCCACCCCAAGCCAAGTCAGTATAATATTGACTTGGCAAACCTGGTTGAAATTCTTGTAGCGCAGCTTCAATGACATTAATATAATTTGTTGCAATTTGATTATGTTGAGAAATATTTGTAGTTACAACAGGAGAATTTCCATTAATATGACTTATATATTGATTCCATACATAAGGTAAGTCCTTTATAGGATTGCAATTGCTACTTGACGAAACACAATCATCAATTAAACTGAGAAAATATGCATGAATAAGTTCATGTAAAATTACTGCATAAATTTCCAATTTCGTTCCTTGATTGACTAAATTTGAATTTATTTTTATTGTATAATCAAACGGAGTATAGGTGTTGCTACCATTAATGGCTCCAGTCCAATTTGTAATACCCTCATTAAATGCTGGAGTACCCAAATCTGCATTGATTATTTTTGTAGTATATAAAGATGGTTTACTATCTAATTTAGCAATTATTGTTGCAACATCATTATTTACAGAATTTTTTATGAAATTTAGTATTTCTTTAGAACAAATATCTAAATCATCATCTTCAATTCTTTCTTCAATAACAAAAGGATTGATAGTGCTAAAAACATCTGGATTGTTACATGCTTTCTGTATTGCTCCATTTACAAAAACAACCTCCTCTTCTGGATAAGTTGTAGGATTAACTACTAAACTATCTTGAGTTATTAATGAAGTTTCTAAATATTCATAAACACTATTTTCAAAATCATTTGTTGGATTATTTAAAGAAACTAAACAAGGAACTAAATTATTATCAACAAGTTGTTCTTGGAAAGCTCTTCTTCTTTTTTCTAATGGACCAAGTTCATTAGCAACAGTAATAACATTATTTGTATTACCATGAATATTTATATTAGGATTATTTGAAAGCATATTAGGATCACTATATAAAGGATTACCTGACCATGTTCCACCACCAGTATTACTATTTATCGCACCAGTACCATCTGGTGTATTAAATGAAGACTGATAACAATATAAAGCATTATATGTTACAGTTTTTGGTTGTGTTTGACAATCACACATTTGATTTGGCCAATGTCCTTCACATGGACAGGCAGTTTCAACAACAACAGTTATTGGAGTACATTCTGTTATATATATTGTTTTCTCAGTATAAAGAACTGAACTCTGAATAGACATAATTTCTTTAGTGTTTGGAATAAAATTATATTTAATTAAAGAAATTTGTTTTTTATTATTACTATCAATTTCAATTAATAAATTTTCATAAAAATTTTCAGAAGAAACATCTCTATCAATTTTAAAAGTATAAGATAAGTAATCTCCTGCAACTACTTCTTTTATTAAAGTACTATCAATCTTAAAATTATAATTATCCTCAATTTCAGATCTATTTAAAGCTTTACTTTTTAATTTTTCACCCAATGGATTAAATGCTTTTATGAAAGTATCATCTTTTTTTAATTCTTTAAAAGTTTTTCTATAGATTTTAATATCTTTATTGTTTTTAATAGGTTCTTCATACAAATCCTTTTCACAACTAAAAAAAGCAGTTGTAATAATAAACATTAATAAAACAGAAGTAATCTTGTAGTAATTTTTCATAAATTTAATGTTAAAGTTAGTAATATTCTTTCAAATATATTAAAAAATTAACAATGTAGCATATAATACCACATATTAATTTATATTCATTAACGACTTTCGTTGCTGTGAGAAAAGCAGTAAATGAAATATTTATTAAGGAATTTGGCGAGAACCTAAGAAAAATTAGGTTGAGCAAAAAAATTTCTATGCAAACACTTGCTCACACCATAAACGTTGAGTATTCTCAGATAAGTAGAATAGAACTTGGCAAAATCAACACTACAATAAATACTATTTACGAGATTTCTGTAGCATTAGAAGTACCACTAAATGAATTTTTTAATTTTAAAAAAAATTAAAAATAAAAATGAAATCAAATATTAATTAATTCTTAAACAAAATTCAAAAACAACTCCTTTTATAGAAAACATTTCAATAAATTTGCTCCTCATTTCAAAAAATCTTGAAAAAAGAAATTGTAGTTATCATTGGCGGACCAGGAACTGGAAAAACAACAATTATTGATGGCTTGATTGCCAAAGGATATTGTTGCTATCCTGAGATTTCTCGTGAAGTAACCATGGAAGCCAAAAAACAAGGAATAGAACAATTGTTTCTAGAAAATCCGTTGCTTTTTAGTGAATTATTATTAGAAGGCAGAAAAAAACAATTTCATAATGCAACTATTGAACCTCATGAAATAGTTTTTCTAGACCGAGGAATTCCAGATGTTTTAGCTTATATGCATTATATTGGCGATAGTTATCCTGCATTTTTTGACCATGCTTGTAGAGAACATAACTATACAAAAATATTTATTCTTCCGCCTTGGGAAGAAATTTATATTAGCGATGATGAACGTTATGAAAATTTTGAACAAGCAAAATTAATATACAATCATCTTTCAGAAACCTACCAAAAATATGGTTACAATTTAATTGAAGTTCCAAAAGGAACTGTTGATGAACGAATACTTTATATTTTAAAACAATTATAATTTATTGTTTTTATTACATTTACGAAATATTCTTAATTCGTAATTCTCAATTATTAATTGATTTATAATGTCAAATTCATTAGAAATTCTTCAAAAATATTGGAATCACGATGCGTTTAGAACTCCGCAAGAAGAAATTATTGCATCGGTTTTAGCAGCAAAAGACACCTTTGGATTAATGCCAACTGGTGGAGGAAAATCAATTACTTTTCAAGTTCCAGCAATGATGATGGAAGGAATTTGTCTTGTTATTTCGCCATTGGTTGCCTTGATGAAAGATCAAGTTGAGAATTTACAAAACAAAGGAATAAAAGCAATATGCCTAACTGGTGGTATTTCATCTGATGAAATTATAGATTTATTAGACAACTGCGAATTCGGAAATTATAAATTTCTTTATCTTTCTCCTGAACGTTTGCAAAATGATTGGATTCTAGAAAGAATAAAAAATCTTCCTATAAATTTAATTGCAATTGACGAAGCGCATTGTGTTTCGCAATGGGGAAATGATTTTAGACCTGCTTATCTAAAAATCGTAAAACTAAAAGAATATTTTCCAAAAGTGCCTTTTTTAGCATTAACAGCTTCGGCTACAAAAAGAGTTCAGGAAGACATCGTTAAATTATTACAACTTGATAATCCTGCTGTATTTACTAAATCATTTGCAAGAGAAAATTTGGCTTACATGGTTTTTAATGTAGAAGACAAGTTGCATTTGATGGAACAAATTTTAAAAAAAAATCCGCAACCTTCTATTATATATGTAAACAATAGAAAATCGTGTTCAGAAACTGTAACACAATTAGAATCACTTGGTTTTTCTGCAACCTATTATCATGGTGGATTATCTCCCAAAGATAAAGAAAACCACATGAAGCTTTGGATGAATGAAAAAGTTCAAACTATTGTTGCCACAAACGCTTTTGGAATGGGAATTGACAAAGCCAATGTAAAAACTGTAATTCACCTTCATATTCCTCCAAATCTTGAAAATTATTATCAAGAAGCTGGAAGAGCAGGACGAAATGGTGAAAAAGCATTTGCAGTTTTGTTAACAAATCCTTCAGATGTAATTCATGTTGAAGCACAATTTTTAAGTGTTTTATCAGATAAAGCATTTTTAAATTTAGTTTATATAAAAATATGCAACTATTTTAGAATTGCTTATGGCGAAGGAATTGACGAAAAATTTAGTTTCAACATCAATCATTTTTGTACAAAATACAGTTTGCCAATATTAAAGGTATATAATGCGTTGCAATTTTTAGATAGACAAGGAATTATAAATTTATCGCAAGAGTTTACAGAAAAAATCACATTGCAGTTTATTATTCCATCAAAAGAAGTTATTAGATATATGAGTTTGAACAAGCAAGATGAGGAAGTTATTTTAACCATTTTGAGAACAAGCCCAGGAATTTATGAATCGCAGTCGGTTATTAATATTTCATTAATTGCAAAAAAATCAAATACCGATGAGAATAAAGTTTTAGCAATTCTTCATAAACTAAACGAAAAAGGAGTTATAGAATTGCATGCAAAAAACAATGATGCAACTTTAACATTTAATGAGGTTCGCGAAGATGAAAGAACCATAAACAGAGTTGCCAAATATCTCGAAGCGCAAAATAAATTAAAAACTGATCAATTAAAATCAGTGCTACATTATATAAAGGAAGAAAAAAAATGCAAAAATAAATTACTTTTAAGTTATTTCGGTGAAGTAATAAATGAAGATTGTGGTGTTTGCTCCTATTGTATATCTAAAAATAAAACCAAAACTGATACTTCAACTTTATCAGAAAAAATAATTGGTTTACTAAAAATTCAAGATTTGAATTCGAGAGATGTTGTAAAGCTAACCAAATATTCAAAAGACGATGTTATCTTTGTGCTTAAGAATTTATTAGAAAATGATACTATTATGGTAAAACCAAACAATTTATATTCTCTAAAAAATTAATTATTAATAATGAGATTGCTTCGTGCCTCGCTATAACTATGGAAAAATTAAGAATTGTTTTTATGGGAACACCCGAATTTGCAGTTGGCATTTTGGATACTATATTAAAAAACAACTACGAAGTTGTTGGAGTTATTACAGCTGCAGACAAACCTGCAGGTCGTGGACAAAAAATAAAATATTCTGCTGTAAAAGAATATGCTTTAGAACACAATTTAAATTTGTTGCAACCAATAAATCTAAAAGACGAAACTTTTTTATCAGATTTAAAAAGTTTGAACGCCAATTTACAAATTGTAGTTGCCTTTAGAATGTTACCCGAAGTAGTATGGAAAATGCCAAGATTAGGAACATTTAATCTACATGCATCATTATTGCCAAATTATCGTGGTGCTGCGCCAATAAATTGGGCAATAATAAATGGAGAAACTAAAACTGGAGTCACAACTTTTTTTATTGATGATAAAATTGATACAGGCGCAATGATTATGAGTAAAGAAACATCAATTTCTAAAATTGAAAGCGCAGGTAAATTGCATGATAGATTAATTTTATTAGGAAGTGAAGCCGTTATTGAAACCTTAAAATTAATTCAAAACAATAATGTTGTTACAACAATTCAAACAGATTCTGAAAAAATAAAAACAGCACACAAATTAAATAAAGAAAATTGCAAAATAGACTTTAATAAATCTGGAGAAGAAATTTATAATTTAATAAGAGGATTATCTCCTTATCCGAGTTCTTGGTGCCTTATAAAAGATGCAAATGAAGAATGGAATGTAAAAATATATGAAGCAAATTTTGTAATAGAATCACATAATAATTCTATTGGAAGTATCATTACTAGCAAAAAAGAAATGAAAATTTCAGTAGAAAATGGTTTTTTAGAAGTTACTAGTTTACAATTTCCTGGTAAAAAAAGAATGAGTTGCATTGAATTATTAAATGGAATGAGCTTTTCTGAAGATGCAAAAGCTTTGTAAAGCATTGAAATCATTGAATAAAATAGGGAATCATAGTTGAAAACGCCTGCTTTTATTAACAAATGTCCCGAGTTATCAACAAATTGATTAAAAATATCTCCAATCGCTTGTGTAGCCAGTAATTTCT